>NZ_JASJSQ010000028.1:0-51207 GCF_030236855.1 Stenotrophomonas maltophilia group sp. Smal13 | reverse complement strand
CTGCGTGGTGGCAATGTCTGTGCCTGCGCGGAGGATGCCAGGACGGCGAGCATCAGAGTGGCGGCGGGTCGCCATGGGGCAGGTGGGCGGGAGACCTTGGAGCGTTCGGCGCGCAACGTCATTACGGACAGCCTCGCAGGTTCGACTGGAATCGGGCGAGCGCTACGCTAGCAAGGGATGTAATCGGTTACATGACGCACCGCAGCGGCGCAGGCCGTTTCTGCGTAGAGCCGAGCCTACGCTCGGCTGCCGTTCGGGTAGGCGCAGCCGAGCATGGCTCGGCTCTACATGGTTTCCGGCAGGTCAAGCGGCATCCCCCATTACAGCTCCACCGTCTCCCACCAGCGTGTACCCGCCTGCGGCGCCTGCATGTCCAGTGCTTCGCCCATCATCGGCGTGGCCACCGGCACGTTCTTTGCGGCGGCCAATGCGGTGATGCGCTCGAACGGTTGCTGCCAGGCGTGCAGCGCCAGATCGAAGGTGCCGTTGTGGATCGGCAGCAGCCACTTGCCGCGCAGGTCCAGGTGCGCCTGCAGGGTCTGCTCGGGCTGCATGTGCACGAAGGCCCAGCGCGGGTCGTAGGCACCGGTTTCGATCATGGTCAGGTCGAACGGACCGTACTTCTCACCGATGGCCTTGAAGCCGTCGAAGTAGCCGGTGTCGCCGCTGAAGAAGATGCGGAAGTCGCCGTCCTGGATCACCCATGACGCCCACAGGCTGCGATCGCTGTCGCCCAGACCGCGGCCGGAGAAATGCTGGCCCGGGGTGGCGGTCAGGCGCAGGCCACTGGCCTCGGTCGATTGCCACCAGTCCAGCTGTTCGACCCTGCTGGCGTCCACGCCCCACGCAATCAACTGGTCGCCCACGCCCAGCGGTGCGATGAAGCGCGCGGTCTTGCCGGCCAGCTGCATCACTGCGGCATGGTCCAGGTGGTCGTAATGGTTGTGCGAGAGGATCACGCCGGCGATCGGCGGCAGTTCGTCGATGCTGATCGGCGGTGCGTGGAAGCGCGCCGGGCCAAGCCACTGTACCGGCGAAGCGCGCTCGGAGAACACCGGATCGGTCAGCCAGTATTGGCCACGCAGCTTCAGCAGGATGGTGGAGTGCCCGAGCCGGAACAGGCTGCGATCAGGCGCGGCGTCCAGGGTGGCGCGGTCCAGCGGCAGCACCGGAATGGGGTGGGCGGGCACGGTGCCCTTGGGCTTGTTGAACAGGAACGTCCACCAGATCTCCGCGCCATCGCGCAGGCCCATCGCCGGACGCGGCAGGGCATTGCGGAACTTGCCGTCGCGGTACTGCGGCGAATCGGGAAAGTCGGGGAGGGACCAGGACTTGCAGAAGGTGTAGGCGGTCACGGCGAGGATTCCAAGCAAAAGGACAAGGAGCAGGCGCTTCATGGGTGACGTCCGCTGGGTACACTGCACAGTGTAGTTTCGTGTTTTTCAAAAGTACACTGCCGGGTGTAAAATGGTGGCGTCCGTTCAGCTATCCGGTTTCCGCCATGTCCCGTGCCCCGCAACGCCTGACCGACCGCAAACGCGAAGCCATCGTGCGTGCGGCGGTGGAGGAGTTCCGCGCGTCGGGCTACGAGGCGACCAGCATGGACCGCATCGCCGAGGTGGCCGGGGTCTCCAAGCGCACCGTCTACAACCACTTCCCGAGCAAGGAAGCGTTGTTCTCGATGATCCTGGAGGAGCTGTGGGAGCGCAGCGTGGCCAGCGACGCACTGCCGTACCGCGCCGACCAGCCGCTGCAGGCGCAGCTGATGCAGCTGCTGGGGCAGAAGCTGGAGCTGCTCAGTGATGCCAACTTCATCGACCTGGCGCGAGTGGCGATGGCCGAAATCATCCACTCACCGGAACGGGCGCAGGCCATCGTCTGCCGCATGGGCGAGAAGGAAAGTGGCGAGAGCGCATGGATCCGCGCGGCAATCGCCGATGGCCGGCTGCGCCAGGTCGATCCGGAGTTCGCCGGCCACCAGCTGCACGGCCTGGTGAAGAGCTTTGCATTCTGGCCGCAGGTGACGATGGGGCAGGCGCCGTTGAACGAACAGGAGCGCGCACGCGTGGCCGAATCGGCGGTGGCGATGTTCCTGGGTTACTACGCGGTCTAGCTGGCGGCGAAGCGGCGGAACTCGTCGGCCGGCAACGCGGCCGAGTACAGATAACCCTGGCCGACATCCACACCCAGTGCGCGCAGTTGCTGTTCCTGCGCGAGGGTTTCGGTACCCTCGGCCACTACGATCGCGCCGCAGCGGTGCGCGACTTCGACGATGAAGCGAACGATGGACTGCGACTTGGCGTCGGACAGCGTGGCAATCAACGCCTGCTCGATCTTGACCTCGGCAATGGCCAGCTGCGAGAGCAGGATCAGGGTTGAATAGCCGGCACCGAAATCATCCAGTGACAGCGTGACCTCGGCGGCCAGCAGCTGTGCGATGTTGGCATCGACCACGTCGCGCTCGACGATCTCGGTCCATTCGACGATCTCCAGGCGCAGCATCACGCCGGGCACATCGTGCAGTGCCAGCAATTCCTGCAGGCGCAGGCCGAAGTCGGGCAGGCGCAGTGACTCGGCCGAAACGTTCACGGCGATCTTCAGCTGCGAGCCATCGCGTCGGCACTGCTGCAGGAAGTGGATGGCCGACTGCAGCGTGGCCCATTCCAGTTCAGCCAACCGCCCCTGCCGGCGCAGCAGCGAGATCACCCGCATCGGCGCGATCAGCCGGCCCTCGCCGTCGCGCATGCGCAGCAGTGCTTCGGCGCCGACCAGCTGGCGATCCTGCAGGCGATGCTTGGGCTGGTAGCACAGGGGGGCATCTCCCTGCTGCAGCCAGCGTTCGAGGGCGACTTCGATCAGGGCGTCGATCTCGCTGTCGCGCTGGATCGGGTCGTCGAAGAACACGACGCCGGATTCGATCGCACTCAGCGCCACGGTGATCGCGCGGAACGGAAGATGTCCTTCGTCGGCATCGGCGGGGGGCTTCAGTTCGACCACCGCACAGCGGAACAGCGGCCGGAAGCCGGGCCAATCGCGGCCGACCCGATCGGCCAGGTTGCTGGCCAGCTCGGTGATCTGCGGCTGCGTGCGCAGTTCGAACAAGGTCAGGTCGCGCACCAGGATCGCCAGCGCGGCATCGCCGAACTGGTAGATCTCCAGCTGCCCGGCTGGCAGCGAGGGCAGCAGCCGATGCACCTCGTCGGTGCTGTCGCGCTGCCACAGGCCGTTGTCCTGCAGCGGCCCGTAGCGCAGGCGCAGATCGCGCAGGTTGCCCATCTCGGCCACGATCAGGCAGGCCTTGCCGATGCCGTCGTTGTCGCGCCAGTAATGTTGCAGGCGTTCGCCAAGTGCACGCATGTTGGGCAGGCCACTGATCGGATCGATGCGCAGCCAGGCCTGTTCGCGCTGACGCTGTGCATCGATCTGCGCATCGTTGTAGACCAGCGCGAACACCGCGCCGAGCATCAGCAGCGATAGTGGCAGTGCCAGCAGCCGCTGGATTGCCAACTCCTCCACGGGCAGCTGATTGGCGCCGATGATTGCGACGCCCAGTGCCAGGCCCAACGCAGTGACGGCGATACGCACGCCCCAGGCCTGCAGGATCACGCGCAGCGAGAGCTCATTGAGCATGCGCGGGTGCAGGCGCCTGCGCAGCCAGACGCCGGCCAGCATCTGCAGCGTGGCCTCGAGGCCGGCCGGCAGGAAATACTGGGTGCCGGCAAACTGGTAGCGCGCCAGCAGGCTGGCGGCCAGGCAGGTCAGGCCGCCGCGCCAACCACCCAGCAGGCCACTGACCAGCAGGATGTCGAAGCCGAGGTGCAGCTTGACCACTCCCTGGGTGTAACGGGCCACGAACCAGGAATTGAACAGGTAGATCAGGCCCAGCGCCACGCCGACATACAGGCGACGGCCTTCAATGGCATGTCCGGCGCGGCGGGTGGCGATCAGCAGCACGCCGATCATGCCGATCACCGCCGTGGCCTGCAGCAGGTACAGCGGCAGGCTGGGCAGGGCGCTGTCCAGGACCTGGGCCGAGACCCGTGAAAGCGCATCCATAGCAGGTTCCCGCCTGTGACCGACGGCCAGTGACGAGCAGCGTAGTCGCAGCAGGGCGCAGGTTCAATTGCACTGGCTGGGTTCGGGCAGGAGGTGGTCGGCCATGAAATCGACAAACGCGCGTACACGCGGCTGCTGATGGCGATGGCTTGGCCAGAGGGCCCAGAAGGTGCTGCGCTCGGTGCTCCATGGGTCCAGGACGCTGACGAGTTCACCGCGGTCCAGCGCATCACGCGTGGCGAAGTCGGGCAGGCACGCAATGCCATGGCCATCAATGGCCATGTGCAGGATCGTCTCAAGATGATTGGCGGTCATTGCGGCAGTCAGCCGCAGCTCGGTGCCTCCCTCATGCGTGGGCAGTGGCCAACGTTCGATCAGGCCGGTGCCGGGAAAGCGATGGAGAAGGCACGCGTGGCCGCTCAGATCCTCCGGGTGCTGTGGCGTGCCGCGCTTGGCGAAGTACGCAGGGGCGCCCACACAGAGCAGGCGGGCACTGCCGAGGTTGCGGCCGTGCAGCCTGGAGTCGGCGGGGATGCCCGTGCGGACAACGGCGTCGAAGCCCTCCTCGATGACATCGACAAGACGGTCGCTGAAGTGCAGGTCGAGCTCGATGGCGGGAAAGCGGTGCGCAAAGGCCGATAGCACCGGCAGCATCAGTCCGCTGGCGAGTGGAAGACTGACCTTCAGGCGACCGCTGGGCGCGGCCTGGGCGTCGGTCAGCTCGCGCTCCGCTGCGGCGACCTCGGTCATGATGCGACGGCAGCGTTCAAGGAACTGCTCGCCTTCGGCAGTCAGGCTGACGCTGCGGGTATTGCGATTCAGCAGGCGGGCGCCCAGACGCTCTTCCAGCCGGGCAATGGTCTTGCTTGCCGCCGAAGGGGTGATGCCACGCTGTCGTGCTGCGGCCGCGAAGCTGCGTGCCTCGGCGACCAGAACGAAGAGGCTGAGACCGGCAAAGCTGTCCATGACATGGCCATTGATGACGTTCATGTCATTAAAGCACGGACACAACGATGGATTCTTAGGCGATAGCGTCGTCGATAGCATCAATGGGGTGGCGCCTGGCCACGCTGGAACTTCATCGACATGTCTGTTGCCTCTGCTGAGACGGCCGGATCATCACGCTTTGGAGTGGTGCTGGCGGGCTGCCTGACGGCGCTCACCATTCCCTTGAGCATTGCCAGCCCCGCCGTGGGCATTCCCGCCATCCGGGACGCGCTGGGCGGTTCGCCTGCGGCGTTGTCCTGGATCATCAACGCTTATCTGTTGACCTACGGCTGCACCACGCTGGTGGCTGGTGGGCTGGCCGATCTGCATGGCAGGCGCCGGATCTGGCTTCTGGGCGGCACGTCGTTTGCGCTCGTCACCGGCCTGATCCCCTTGATGCCCGATGTGGCGTGGATCAATGCACTGCGACTGCTTCAGGGGATGGCGGCGTCGGCTGCGTTTGCCGGTGCGATGGCGTCGCTGGCGCAGGTGTTCGACGGCCAGGCGCGGGCTAGGGTGTTCAGCCTGATCGGCACCACCTTTGGTGCAGGAGCCGCAGGCGGTCCGCTGCTGGCAGGCGGATTGATCGATGCGCTGGGGTGGGAATGGGTGTTCTTCCTGCCTGCGTTGCTGGCCGCCCTGACCGTACCGTTGGTCGCCCTGTCATCCGTCGAATCGAAGAGCACCGGTTCGCCACGCCTGGATTGGCTGGGCGCCGTCACCTTCATGCTGGCGCTGGGGGCACTCACCTACGCCATGATCGTGCTGCCGGAACGCGGCCTGTTGCATCCGCAGACGCTTGTACTGCTGGCGCTCTCGATGGTGTTGCTGGCCGCGTTCATTGCCGTCGAGCGCTCCCATCGAACACCGCTGCTGGATCTCGGGCTGTTCCGCAACCGGCGCTTTGTCGGCGTGCAGATTCTCGCCGCTGCGCCTGCGTTCTCGTACGTCGTCCTTCTGGTGGTGCTGCCGGCGGGGTTCATCGGTGTTGAAGGGCTGCGGCCCACCGAGGCTGGACTGGCGATGGCAGCACTGTCTGCGCCATTGCTGGTTGTGCCCCTGGTTGCCGGTTACCTGCTGCGCTGGATTCCGGCGCGGACGCTGTGTTGTGCGGGCCTGTTGATCGGCGCGCTTGGGCTGGCATGGCTGGCCCAGGTGTTCCAGCTACCTTCGGTGCGCTGGATGCCGATGCTGGTCATCGGGATCGGCATCGGTCTGCCTTGGGGGATCATGGATGGCCTGGCGGTCAGCGTGGTTGGCAAAGAGCAGGCAGGCATGGCCGCGGGCATCTTCAACGCAATGCGACTGGCAGGCGATTCCATTGCCCTCGCGCTTGTCGGCATCATGCTTTCTGCCCGGATTGGCGGGAGCGTAGCGCTGGAAGCCGGCGTCGTGGCCCGTGCAGCTGTGCACCGGCTGTCCATGGGCGACCTTGGCGGAGCGGTGGAGGCATTGCCCGGCGTTTCGAGAACGGCGCTGGCCCAGGCATACATGGAGGCCGTCCGTGGCCAGCTGTTTGTCCTGGCGATGGCGACCGTGCTGACCGCCATCGTGCTCGGGTACCTGTTGCGCGAAGAGGTCGAGCCTGGCCTGTGCAGGCGCGGTCAGTAGCGCGGGTCGGCGATGGCCGGCAGCACCAGTTCGCGCACAAAGCCGGACGGTGACAGCTGCAGCAACGCGCGCACCATCGCAACGACGTCGTGCACCGGCACCAGCTCGCCGTCGCCGCGCGCTGCGGCCTCTGCCACCGGCACCGACAGCGCATCGTCAGTGTTGAGGTAGCCCAGCTGCAGGCTGGTCACCGCCAGGCGGCGATCGCGGAAGCCCTCGCGCAGTGCATCGGCGATGCCGTTGAGCGCGAACTTGGATGCGCCGAAGGCCACTTCCGGGCGGCCGCTGCGTGGCAGTGCCGAGGTCGAGCCGGTCAGCACCAGCTGCGGGCGTGGCGCGCCCAGCACCCGCGGCAGCAGGCGCTGCAGCAGCACCAGGGTGGCGGTGATGTTGACGTCGACCAGTTGGGTGAGTGCGGCATCGGTTTCATCGAGGAAGGCGTACTCGTCGCTGAAGGCGGTCTGTTCCCAGATGCCCAGGTTGTGGATCAGCACATCCAGATCGGCAGGTGCCTGTGCTGCGATGTGGTCGGCAGCCACGGTCGGCTGGGACAGATCGGCTTCGATCCACTGCAGGGTGACGCCCTCGGGGCATTCAATATCGCGCGGTCGATTGCGTGAAACGCCGATGACGGTGTCGCCTGCACTGCACAGGCCTTCCATGAACGCCCGACCGAGGCCCCTGCTGGCGCCGATGACCATCAATTTCATGTTGCTTCCTTGTTGTACTGCGGCGGCCTCAGTCGACCGCCAGAACGGTGTCCCAATCGGCGAACGCACGCAGGCCGCTGCGTTCGGCGGTAATGATCGAGGCGGTGTTGTCGAGCTGGCAACGGTACTGCGGCTGCAGCCCGGCCGCCCGCGCGGACACGGCCATGGCGTGTACCAGCTGGCGCGCGTGCCCGCGACCGCGGGCCTCGGGCAGGGTCAGCACGCCCATGTCGGCCAGGGCCGGATCCAGGCTCCACGGGTACATGCTTCCCGCGGCAACCAGCCGCTCGCCATCGAAGGCGCCGAACACCTGCCAGTGGTCCAGCTCGACCCAGGCGGCATCCAGATCCTCCTCGCTCGCGCTGGCCTGGAACCCGTCGAACGCGGCTGCGTCGGCCGGGCCAAGACGGCGGATATGTGGCGGTGCAGGGCGCTCGGCCAGGGCCGCAAGTTCTGCGGCGGGGAAGTAGAAGACGCGATCCGCGCCATGCGTGCGCTGGCCGAGCTGCTGCAGGCGCAGTTGCAGCTGCGGGAGCGTCCAGTGCGGCTGCGCGTGCAGTTGCAGGCGAGCGGCCAGGGCCGGGCGCAGCAGTGCGCGCGCGGGGCCCGTGACCGGCTGCAGCAGCATGCCGTCCTCGCCCTCATCGAAATCATCGCTGCACGCCAACTGCAGCAGCGGATCATCCTGCAGCATGCGCTGCCCGGAGAACACGCTGCGCCAGGTCGCATCGATCAACGGGGCAAACACATCATCCATGACCGGTGTCTCGCTCAGTGCCGGGGCAGGTCCACCTGCAGGCCGGCGGCCTTCCATTCGGGGTAACCGGCGGCGAGCCGCTGCGCGGTCAGTCCGGCCTCGCGCAGCATCGCCACCGCATCGTTGGACAGCACGCAGTAGGGACCGCGGCAGTACGCGACAATGTGGACGGCACGCGGCAGTTCGTCCATCCGTGCACGCAGTTCCGTAACGGGAATGTTCAGCGCGCCGGGCAAGTGGCCCAGATCGAATTCCTCACGCGGCCGCACATCCAGCAGCACCACGCTGCTGCGTTGTTCCAGCAACTGCTCGACAGTCAGGCCTTCCAGAGCATCGCGGCGCTGCAGGCTGTCGTGGATCACGCCGTGCATCTCGCTGCGCTGGTGGTCGGCATAGTCGCGGAGCGCGGCCAGCAGGTTGCCCAGCGGACCCTCACCACTGCGGTAGAGGATGCGCTTGCCATCGCGTCGGGTCTGAACCAGGCCGGCACGGCGCAGCTGCTGCAGATGTTGGGAGGTATTGGCCACCGACAGCCCGGTCAGTTCGGCCAGGCGCTCCACGGCGCGCTCGCCCTGGGCGATGTGCTCCAGCAGGGCCAGGCGATGGGCATGGCCGAGCGTGCGGGCGATCTCGGCCAAGGCTTCCAGCGGTGAGAGCGGTGGCTCTGTTGCAGCGTTCATGCGGCGCACGCTAGCATCGCTCTATCATTCAAGCAAATAATTGAAGGTGTGCGATATGGCTGGCCTGGCGACATTCGTGATGGATTCGGTGGTAGTCGGCGTGGGAGCGACCGCAGTGATGGACCTGTGGGCGCTGGTGCAGCGGCGGCTGCTCGGCATTCCCTCGCTGGATTTCGCGATGGTGGGCCGCTGGCTGGGGCATCTGCCGCGCGGGCGCTTCCGCCACGATGGCATCGGCCGCTCGGCGGTGGTCAGTGGCGAGCGCGCGCTGGGTTGGACCGCGCATTACGTGATCGGTGTGGTTTTCGCCGCGTTGCTGCTGGCCGTGGTGGGGAACGGTTGGGTGCAGGCGCCGACACTGTGGCCGGCGCTGGCCTTCGGCATCCTCAGCGTCGCCGCACCGTTCCTCATCCTGCAGCCGGGCATAGGCGCGGGCATTGCCGCTTCAAAGACCCCGGCGCCGGGCAAGGCGCGCCTGCGCAGCCTGGTGGCGCACAGTGTGTTCGGCCTGGGCATGTACCTTTCCGCGTTGTTGTTGGCTGCGGTCCATGCAGGATGAGCGAGAATCCGTGGGGTCACCGGCAACAGGAACACCTCGGCATGGAAGCACCCAAACCCATCACTGATGACATGCCGCTGCCGTGGGCGTGGCAGGACGCATTGGCCGATGCGCGCATCGAGCGGCAATCGATCGGTGTGTCGCGTGCGGATGTTGCCCGCGTGCATCGGCCGGGCCAGGCCGATGCTTTCCTGAAGTCGGAAGTGATCGACGCCTTCAGTGAGCTGGGCGATGAGATCGCACGCCTGCGTTGGCTGCAGGCACAGGGACAACCGGTGCCAACGGTGATTGCCACTGCCGAAGAGGCGGGTCGGCGCTGGTTGCTGATGAGCGCGCTGCCTGGCCGCGACCTGGCCTCATCGCCGGAGCTCGCGCCGCAGCAGCTGGTGGAGCTGCTGGCCGACGCGCTACGCGGGCTGCATGCGTTGCCGGTGGCAGCCTGTCCGTTCGACCAGCGACTTGCGTCGCGCGTGCAGGTTGCGCAGGCCCGCGTTGAAGCGGGCCTGGTGGATGCCGATGATTTCGATGACGAACGCCTGGGGCAGAGTCCGCAGCAGGTCTTCGCCGAACTGTGCAGCACCCGGCCCGACCATGAAGACCTGGTAGTCAGCCACGGAGACGCCTGCCTGCCGAACCTGATGGCGGTCGAGGGCCGCTTCAGTGGCTTCATCGACTGTGGCCGGCTGGGTGTGGCCGACCGCTACCAGGATCTGGCGCTGGCCGCGCGCAGCCTGGTCCACAACTTCGGCGACACGCGTTGGGTCGCGCCGTTGTTCCAACGCTACGGCGCGGTGGCCGACGAGCGCCGGCTGGCGTTCTACCGGTTGCTCGACGAGTTCTTCTGAGCCCGCGCATGGCTGGCGATGGCCGCGCAGATCAGGCCACCGACCACGCTCAGGTGTTCCAGCGCGAAGAACAGGGCCAGCTGCTGTTCGGCGCCGTGCTTGTTCCAGAAGGTATGCACGATGACGATGGTCAGCAGCATGAACACCGCCAGCGCGCCGCTGCCCAGCCAGAGCAGGCGATCGAGCAGCAGGCACACTGCGCCGCCCAGCAGCACCACGGCGCTGGCGATGTTGAACAGCACAGGCGGTTGCAATCCGGCGGCCTGCATTTCGGCCACGCTGTTGTCCCACGCCAGCAGCTTGGCCAGGCCCGAGGACAGGAATACCACGGCCAGCAACAGCCGCGCGAGGAGCCACAGCACGCGGCTGTCGAGCAGGGTGGTGATCATCCGTGGCATGCAGGAACTCCGGCTTGAGCGTGGGACAGGCCGCGCAGCATCGGGCCTCAACCGCAGTTGAGGTCAAGGCTGGCTGAACGGAGCCCGGCGTTGGCCGGATTGCCAGCTTCTAATTGGACGAACGTTCGTTCACTATTTGCGCCATGAACCGAGCCGACCGCAACGAGCAACGCATCGCGCAGATCCTGCAGGCCGCCCTGCAGTGCTTCCTCGCGAAGGGATTCCACCAGACCAGCATGCGTGACATCGCGCAGGCGGCTGGCGTCAGCTTGGGCAATCTCTACAACCACTTCCCGGGCAAGGAAGCGATCATCCTTGCCGTGGCGGTGGCCGAGAGCGAAGAGCTGGCACCGTTGCTGCAGCGACTGGCCGCGTCCGATGGCGAACGCACACAGGTGATGGCCTTCCTGCAGGACTTCCACGCACTGTGCCGGCAGCCGGAATGGGCAACACTTGCAGTGGAGGTGCTGGCCGAGAGTGCACGCAATCCGGCCGTGGCCGAGGCCTTCGCGGCCAATCGCAGGCAATTGCAGGCGACGCTGGCCGAAGCCCTGCAGCAGATGGCACAGCGCGAACGTCGGCGTCCCGTACTGGCGCCGGCACTGCAGGCGCAGGTGCTGCTGGATGCCATCGAAAGCGATGCACTGCGTCGGGGGCTGGGCGAAGCCGAGGGCACCGATGAAGCATCGCTGGATCTTGGCCTGCTCGTGCTGCTGCTGGGCGCACGCGCATGAATGCTGCTGACCGGCGGTTGCACGGGCTGGACCTGGCGCGTTACCTGGCACTGGCCGGCATGGTGCTGGTGAATTTCCGTCTGGCGATGGCCGTGCCGGCAGAGGCTGAGGGTTGGCTGGCAGGGTTCTTCCATCTGCTGGAAGGCAAGGCTTCGGCGACGTTCGTTACGCTGGCTGGCTTGGGCCTGGTGTTGGCCACGCAGCGGCAAGGGTGGTGGCCGGCCAGCGTGCAGACCTGGAGGCGCGCGCTGTTCCTGATGGTGCTGGGCCTGCTCAACCTGACCCTGTTCCCGGCCGATATCCTGCACTACTACGCGGTGTATTTCGCGTTGGCCGTGGTGTGGCTGCGTGCCTCGCCGCGGGTGTTGCTGGCCAGCATCGTGGGCCTGGCGGCCTGTTCGTTCTGGGCGTTGCTGCACTGGGACTACAGCCAGGGATGGAACTGGCAGACGCTGGAATACGCCGGTCTGTGGCAATGGCCGGGCGCGGCCCGCAACCTGCTGTTCAATGGCTTCCACCCGTTGATGCCGTGGCTGTGCTTCTTCCTGCTGGGCATGCTGCTGGCGCGCCTTCAGTTGTCGCAGCCTCGGGTGCAGCATGCATTGCTGGTGCTGGGCCTGTTGCTGATCGCGGCTGGACATGGCGTGCAGCAGCTCGCACAGGGAACGCGATGGCAGGCGTGGCTGGGTACGCAGCCGATGCCGCCAGGACCCGCCTACGTGCTTACTGGTGCGGGCGCGGCCTGCAGTGTCATCGCCGCCTGCCTGTGGCTGACGCGCGTGCGACCGGGCGACTGGCTGGAGCCGTTCACCGCGGCCGGGCGCATGACCCTGACCCTGTATGTGGGTCACATCCTGCTGGGCATGGGCACGCTGGAAAGCCTGGGCCTGCTTGATGGCAGTGCCTCGCTCGCGTCGGTGCTGTTGTGGGCGCTGCTGTTCCTGATGCTGGCGACCGCTGCGGCGTGGCTGTGGTCATGGCAGTTCGCGCGCGGTCCACTGGAGGCGGTGATGCGCCGTATTGCAGGCTAGTTCTTTGGTCGTGCCGACGCGATGTTGTGACGGACATGTCTGTGTCGTGGCGAGCGCATCTGCGATAGTGGCGGCAGGTAACACTTTCCGCTTGCATCCATGTCATTCGCTTCGGCGCAGCATCTCGGCGAAGTCCTGCAACAATCCTATGGCATCACCCCCACCGCCGTGGTGCCACGCCCGGTGGGCGCCGACGCCAATGCCAGCGTGTATCGCGTCGATGCGCGGCACGGGCAGTGGTGGTTGAAATGCCGCACCTACCAGGTCGACCCATCGGTGTGGGACAGCCTGCACTGGATGCGCGGCACGTTGGGTATCGATGAGATCGTCGCGCCGTGGCCGGCACTGACCGGTGGTGCGTCGGTGCAGCGTTGGGGATTGCAGTTCACCCTGTTCCCTTATGTGGAAGGCCAGTCCGGGTTCGAGGCAGCGTTGAGCCGCACCCAGTGGAAACGGCTGGGTGAGGTACTGCGGCGCCTGCACGGTGCGCAGCTGCCGGCGGAACTGCAGCAGGCGCTGCCGATCGTGCGGCTGGAAACCGCGGCGCTGGAGACCGTCGGGCAGTGGTTGGCCGGCGAGGGCCTGGCGGCCGCGAAGGACGGGCTGGGCCGCGCATTCGTTTCGGTATGGGACCAGCAGCATGCGCGCATCGCGGCGCTGCATGCGCAGGCACGGGAACTGCTCGCGACCTTGCAGGACGTGCCGGTAGACCTGCACCTGTGCCACACCGATCTGCATGCCGGCAACCTGCTGATGGGCAATGACGGGGGCCTGCACCTGATTGATTGGGATGGCCTGTCTCTGGCACCGCGCGAGCGCGACCTGATGTTCATCGGTGCGGCGGTTGGCGGGCGCTGGGGGCGCGAGAATCCGCTGGGCTTCGAGGACGGCTACGGCAGCGACCGCGGCGACCCGCGCTGGATCGCCTGGTACCGGCACTGGCGCATCCTGCAGGACCTGATCGAGTTCCAGCAGGTGCTGCTGGGCAGCGATGGCGAGGAGCGTTCGCCGCAACTGCGCCGGCAGTCGCTGCATTACCTGGGCGAGCAGTTCGCACCGGGCAATGTGTTCGATGCGGCGGAGCGGGTGTATCGCGCGTTGTAAATGCACGTCACCTGCCATGGGTGAACCGTCGCGCTTCGCGCGATGAGTCGAGCATGGCTCGACTCTACAGTTACGCTCGGCAGCTCTTTGTGCCGCCATCGTTGATCGGGCGGACAGGAATCATCCGCGCATGGCGCGGATCTACTCGGCGGGCTTGGCTGCCGCCGACGCCGCTGCGCTTGCGGCGCGGCGCGACAGCACGGCCTCGCGATGGGCGATGTAGGCGTTGGCGGCGAGGATGATGCCGGCACCGATGATGGTCCAGCGATCCACGCTTTCGTTGAACAGCAGCCAGCCGAACAGCGTCACCAGCGGCAACTGCAGGAAGCTGATCGGCGTCAGCGCCGAGACTTCGCCCAGGCGCAGCGCACGTGTCCACAGCAGTTGGCCGATGGTGCCGAGCACGCCGGTGGCCAGCAGCCACAGCCATGCGGTGCCGGTGGGCCAGACCCACACGAACACGGCCGGCACCAACGACAATGGCACCCAGAACACGTAGGTGTAGAGCACCACGGTGTCGGCGCTGTCGATGCGGGTCAGCTGCTTGATCTGGATCGCCACCAGCGAACTGAGCACGGCCGCACCCACCGCCACCAGGCTGCCAGCGGTGAAGCCCGCGGTACCGGGGCGCACGATCACCAGCACGCCGATGAAGCCGACAACCACCGCCGCCCAGCGACGCACGCGCACGGTCTCGCCCAGCCACAGCACGGCGGCGATGGTGACGAACAGAGGGGTGGAGTACGAAAGCGAGACCGCCTGCGCCAACGGCAGATGGCCCAATGCCCAGAATGCGCACAGCATCGAGCCCAGGCCGATCGCACTGCGCACGAAGTAGCGCGGCAGCTGTTGGGTCTTCAGCGGCGCGTGGCCTGGCCGCAGCAGCATCGGCAGCAGTGCCAGCAGGCCGAAGGCGTTGCGGAAGAACGCCACTTCCTGGGTGGGCACGTAGCGCGTGGCGTAGCGGATCGCCACGGCCATCAGGCCGAATGCCATCGTGCTGCCGAGCATCAGCAGCGCCGCCCGCATCGGGGTGGAGCTGGGGGAGAGGGCGGGGGTGTGCACCACTGCGCGCCGAGCAGGCGGGGCTCCGGTTCGATTGGCACGCCGAACTTCTCCAGCACGGAAGCAGAGATGCGTCGCGCCAGCGCCAGCAGTTCAGCGCCGGTGGCGTTGCCGTGGTTGACCAGCACCAGTGCGTGGCTCGGCGCCACGCCAGCATCGCCTTCGCGGAAGCCCTTCCAGCCGCAGGACTCGATCATCCATGCCGCCGAGACCTTGCGCTTGCCGTCCTGGTCGGACGGGAACACCGGCAGCTCGGGGAAGTGCTGCAGCAGCACGTCGACCTGTTCCAGCGGCAGCACCGGGTTCTTGAAGAAGCTGCCGGCGTTGCCCAGCACATCCGGGTCGGGCAGCTTGCGGCGGCGGATCGCGATCACCGCATTGGCCACGTCCACCGCACTGGGTAGCTCCACACCCTGTGCCTGTAGTTCCTCGCGGATGCCGGCGTAGTCCATGCGCAGGTCATGCAGCAGTGGCAGCTTCAGTTCGATGGCGGTGATCAGGTAGCGGTCCATCTGCTGCTTGAACACGCTGTCGCGGTAGGCGAAGCCACACTGTTCGTTGTCCAGCCGCACCCAGGCCTGTTCCTGGCAGTCCCAGGCTTCGACGGCCTGGATGAACTCGCCGACCTGCGCGCCGTAGGCGCCGATGTTCTGGATCGGCGCGGCACCGGCGGTGCCGGGAATCAGGGCCAGGTTCTCCAGGCCGGACAGGCCTTCCTGCAGCGACCACATCACCAGGCCGTGCCACGGCACACCGGCACCGGCGCGGATCACGGCATGGTCGGCGCGATGCTCGAGGAAGCTGATGTCACGGTTGCCGAACACCAGCACGGTGCCCGGCAGGTCCTCGGCGATCAGCACGTTGCTGCCGGCACCCAGTACCAGCAGCGGGCCGTTGGCCACTTCGGGCAATGCCAGCACTTCCGGCAGCAGCGTGGGATCGTGCAGTTCCAGCAGCTGAGCGGCGCTGGCCTGCACGTGGAAGGTGTTCAGGGCCTGCAGCGGCGCATTGCGGGTGAGCGTCCAGCGCAGCGGGGCGTTGCCGTCGACGGTATCCATGGGTGTGCTCACAGTGGGGCCACCGCGCCGCGGCTCGGCGCTTCGCGGCGGCGACGGATCGCCTCCACGCATTCGGAGACGAGGGCCGGGCCGCGGAAGATCAGGCCGCTGTAGCACTGCACCAGGGCCGCACCAGCAGCCATCTTGGCTACGGCGTCGGCACCGGACAGGATGCCGCCAACACCGATCAGCGGCACCGACTCGGGCAGGCGCGAACGCAGGCGGCGCAGTACCAGGGTGGACTGCTCCAGCACCGGCGCGCCGGACAGGCCGCCGGCCTCGTTGGCCAGCGGGTCGCCGGCCACCTTGCTGTGGTCGATGGTGGTGTTGGTGGCGATCACGCCGTCCACCTGCAGTTCGCCCAGCACGCGGGCAGCGGCATCGATGTCGCGCTCGCTCAGGTCGGGCGCCACCTTGACCAGCATCGGCACGCGGCGACCGTGGCGGGCCGCGAGATCTTCCTGGCGGTCGCGCAACTGGCTGACCAGCTGGCGCAGCGCGGTTTCTTCCTGCAGTTCACGCAGGCCGGCGGTGTTGGGCGAGGAAATGTTGACAGTGATGTAGTCGGCCAGCGGGTACACCTTGTCCAGGCAGGCGATGTAATCGTCCACGGCCTGTTCGTTCGGGGTGTCTTTGTTCTTGCCGATGTTGATGCCGAGCAGGCCACGGCGGTTGCGCGCGCGCTCGACGTTGCGCACCAGCGCGTCCACGCCCGCATTGTTGAAGCCCATGCGGTTGATGATCGCGTTGTGTTCCGGCAGGCGGAACAGCCGCGGCTGCGGATTGCCGGCCTGCGGGCGCGGGGTGATGGTGCCGATTTCGACGAAGCCGAAACCCAGCGCGAACAGCGCATCAATGTGCTCGCCATTCTTGTCCAGACCGGCGGCCAGGCCGACCGGATTGGGGAAGGTCAACCCGAACACCGTGCTGGGCATCGGCGCGATGCGTGCGGCCAGCAGCGGCGTGGTGCCGGTGCGGTAGGCCAGGTCCAATGCGGACAGGCCAAGGCCGTGGGCGCGCTCGGCGTCGAGCGAGAACAGGAAGGGGCGGGCAAGCGAATACATGCGTCGGTTCAGTCCAGCGTGCCGAGGAAGGCTCGGGTTCGATATTCAAAAGCGACCTGGCCGTCGACCGCGTGGGCGGCGAACAGGTGCTGCAGAGCGTCGATCATCGGCGCGTGGCGCGGATGACCGGCTTGCGGGGCATAGGAGGAGGACAGCAGGCGCCCGCGCAGGGCATCGAAGTCCAGGTGCTGCACGTTCGGCAGCTCGACCATGCCGCGCAGGCCGGAGCCGAACCAGGCCTGCATGGTGGCATCGTCCTGGTAGCGCTCGGCCACGGCGGAGTAGTCGGTGCCGTAATCCAGCAGCAGCTGTTCGTAGCCGACCAGGAACGGACTGGCATCGAGCAGGCGCGAATTCCAGTAGATCAGTGCCAGGCCACCCGGGCGCAGGATGCGCTGCCACTCGGCGCGCACCGCCACGGTGTCGAACCAGTGGAAGGCCTGCGCGACACTGACCAGATCGATGCTGGCGTCGTCCAGTGTGGTGGCCTCGGCGCGGCCGTCGACCGCGCGGAACTGCGGGTACTGCGGTGCCAGCCATTGCTCGGCCGCGCCCCGCATGGCGGCATTGGGTTCAACCGCGACTACCGGATGGCCGCTGGCCAGGAACTGGCGGCTGGAAATACCGGTACCGGCGCCGATGTCGGCGACCAGCGCCTCGCGACTGACGCCCATCGGGCCGTGCAGCCATTCCAGCAGCGCGGGTGGGTAATCGGGCCGGTAGCGGACGTAATCGGCGACGCGGCTGCTGAAGCGTTCAGTGCTGTCGGAGGCGGTCATGGCAGTCAGTTCGACATCGCAGCGAGCCAGGCCAGGCCGCCGAAGAACAGGATGAAGACCAGGATGGCGGCGATCACCGCGCCGACCATCACCCAGCCCAGTACCAGACCGGTGACGGCCAGGCCATCGCCTTCCAGTTCATGCGGGCGGCGGCGGATCTCGGCGCGGGCCATGTGGCCGGTGATGATGGCCACGATGCTGGCCACGAAGGGCAGGACGGTCCAGCTGGCGATGCCCATGACCAGGCTGACCACGGCCAGGGCGCTTGTCTGTCGGGGTGCCACGCTCATCGGGGTCCTCCTTGGCAGTGTGCACATGATAGTGCCTCTGCCCGGGCAATCCCATGCCCGGCGGATGCGATGGCAGGCGTCGACCTTGGCAGACGAAGGGCATTCCAGCCAGGTAGGCGTCGACCTTGGTCGACGAAAGGCATGCCAACCAAGGTTGGCAACTACCGGAGTGCCGGTGTCAGCCCATCAACACCTGGCCACCATCCACGTTGAGCACATGGCCGGTGATCCAGCGCGCCAGCGGCGAGCACAGGAACAGGGCGGCATCGGCGATCTCACGCGGGTGGCCGAAGCGACCGAACGGAATCTTCGCCAGCGTACCGTGGTACAGGGCGGGATCTTCGATGCGGCGGCGGTCCCAGAGGCCGTCATCGAACTCGATCGAGCCCGGTGCGATCGCGTTGACGCGGATCCGGTCCTTGGCCAGCGCGAGGGCCTGCGAGGTGGTGTAGTGCGACAGCGCGGCCTTGGCGGCGGCGTAGGGCGCACCACCGGGACGCGGCTGCTGCGCGGCGATCGAAGACAGATTGAGGATGCAGGCGTCGCTGGATTTGCGCAGCCAGGGCAGGGCCAGGCGAGAGGCCCGAACCGCCGCCATCAGGTCGATCTGCAGGCTGGCGGCCCAGCCGTCCTCGTCGTCGGCCATGCCGTAGCCGGTGGCGTTGTTGACCAGCACATCGATGCCGCCGAGCGCGTCGGCGGCGGCCTGCAGCCACGCCTGGATCTGGCCAGCGTCGGCCAGATCGGCGGAGAACGTATGCAGTTCGAGGTTCTGCGCCCGCGCATCGGCGTGCAGTGCATCCAGACCGGCCTGGCCGCGCGCGCAGACCGAGACCTGCGCACCGGCGCCGGCAAACGCCAGCGCCATTTCACGGCCAATGCCCTTGCTGCCGCCGGCGATCAGCACACAGCGGCCGGTGAAATCAATCACCGGCTTGCCAGCCTGAAGAGCCGAGCCATGCTCGGCTGCATTTCCTGCGGTGTTCATGGCGCATCCTGCCGAGCATGGCTCGGCACTACAGAAAGCGTTACAGGTCGAACTTGATGCCCTGGGCCAGCGGCAGCGAATCCGAATAGTTGATGGTGTTGGTCTGGCGGCGCATGTAGACCTTCCATGCATCCGAGCCGGACTCGCGACCACCGCCGGTGTCCTTCTCGCCACCGAAGGCGCCGCCGATCTCCGCACCGGACGTGCCGATGTTGATGTTGGCGATGCCGCAGTCGCTGCCGGCCGCCGACAGGAACTTCTCAGCAGTCTTCAGATTCTGGGTGAAGATCGAAGACGACAGGCCCTGCGGCACGCCGTTCTGCATGTCGATGGCTTCGTCGATGCTGTCGTACGGCATCACGTACAGGATCGGCGCGAAGGTTTCGTGCTGGACCACGGCGTCGCTGTTTTTCAGGCCCGAGACGATCGCCGGCAGCACGAAGTTGCCAGCGCGGTCGATGCGGGTGCCGCCGGTTTCGATGGTGCCGCCGGCCGCCTTGGCCTGGGCGATGGCATCGAGGAACTGCTGCACGGCGCCATCGCTGTTCAGCGGGCCCATCAGGTTGGCGGCGTCGGTCGGGTCGCCGATCTTGCCTTCCACCTGCTTGTAGGCCTTGACCAGCGTGGCCAGCACGTCGGCATAGATCGAGCGGTGCACGATCAGGCGGCGGGTGGTGGTGCAGCGCTGGCCGGCGGTACCGACGGCGCCGAACACGATGCCCGGCACGGCCAGCTTCAGGTCGGCGGTTTCGTCCAGGATGATGGCGTTGTTGCCACCCAGCTCCAGCAGGCAGCGGCCGAGGCGGCGCGCAACCTTTTCGTTGACGGTGCGGCCAACCTGGGTCGAGCCGGTGAAGCTGATCAGCGGCACGCGGCGGTCATCGACCATCTTCTCCGACAGCGCGGTGCCGGCATCGTTGATCAGGAAGAAGATGTCCGGGAAGCCGGCTTCACGCAGGGCGTCGTTGCAGATCTTCAGCGAGGCGATGGCGGTCAGCGGCGTCTTGTTGGACGGCTTCCAGATGCACACGTCGCCGCAGATGGCGGCCAGGAACGAGTTCCAGCTCCATACCGCGACCGGGAAGTTGAAGGCCGAGATGATGGCGACCAGGCCCAGCGGGTGGTACTGCTCGTACATGCGGTGGCCGGGGCGCTCGGAATGCATGGTGTAGCCGTACAGCATGCGGCTCTGGCCCACGGCGAAATCGGCGATGTCGATCATCTCCTGCACTTCGCCATCGCCTTCCGGCTTGCTCTTGCCCATTTCCAAGGCGACCAGCGAGCCCAGGGCGTCCTTGTGCTTGCGCAGTGCTTCGCCGCACAGGCGCACGGCTTCACCGCGGCGCGGGGCCGGCGTGGTGCGCCAGATCTTGAAGGCTTCCTGGGCGCGAGCGACGACGGTCTCGTACTCGGCCTCGGTGGTCGCGCGGACCTGTGCGATCGGCTCGCCGGTGGTCGGGTTGACCGGGGTGATCAGCTCACCAGCGGTCGCGCTCGACCACTCCCCGTTGCCCAGGTACGTGCCAGCGTTGATCGCGTCCAGGCCAAGGGACTTGAGCAGCTCGGAAGACATGCAGACTCCTGTGTTTCGTTACGTTGTTTGGCGCCATCGCGGGCAGGTGGGGGACGCGATGAACAGAACCGCCGATGGTAGCAGAGGGAGGTTGCTGGGCTTTGGTGCGGTGCGGGGTGAAACCGCACCGATAGGCCACCCCTATTCGGGGTGCCTGTTCAGGCAGGCAGGGCTTCGTCCAAGCTGCGCGCGGTGTCAGGAATGGCCGGCTGTGGCGACCATGCGGGAGGATTGCGATGCCACTGCCAGGCACTGGCGATGATTGGTGCCAACTCGGTCCAGCGCGGCTGCCAACCCAGAATCTCGCGAGCGCGGGCAGAAGACGCCACCAGGCTGGCCGGATCGCCCGGGCGGCGTTCCGCCATCTCAAACGGAATTTCGCGTCCGCTGACCGCTGCCGCGGCTGCAATCACCTCATGGACGGAGAAACCCTGCCCATTGCCCAGATTGAAGGCGTGCGCACCGGGCGTGTGCTCCATGTACTCAAGTGCCAGCGCGTGGGCTTGGGCCAGATCCTGCACGTGCACGTAGTCACGCACGCAGGTGCCATCGGGTGTTGCGTAGTCATTGCCGAACACTTTCATGGCGTTGCCGATGCCCAATGCGGCACGCAGGACATTGGGGATCAGGTGGGTTTCGCAGGCATGGGCCTCGCCGATGCCGTGGTCGGGCAGGGCGCCTGCGGCATTGAAGTAGCGCAGGCAGGTTGAACGCAGGCCGTAGGCTGTGGCTGCATCAGCGAGAATCCGCTCTGCCATCAGCTTGCTGGCGCCGTAAGGGTTGATGGGCGCCTTGGGGTGGTCCTCATCGATCACATCCGACTGTGGATTGCCGAATACCGCAGCGGTGGAGGAGAACACGATGCGATCGATGTTGTGGCGGCGCATGGCCTCCAGCAGGTTCAATGTGCCGGTGACGTTGTTCGCGTAGTAGGTATAAGGAGCGGAAACCGATTCGCCCACCAGCGAACGTGCGGCGAAGTGCATGACGGCGTCGAAATGGCGGCCCTGGAGGGCGCGCTCGAGCGCCTCGGGGTCCAGCAGGTCAGCTTCCAGCAGTTCGCCCCAGCGGACCGCGTCGCGATGGCCGGTGGACAGGTTGTCGAGCACGGCTACGGAGTGGCCGGCTTCGGCCAGGTACTGGGCCATGTGGCTGCCGATGTAGCCGGCGCCGCCGCAGATGAGAACCTTCATATTCGTCCCTAAAGGCTAATTGGATCAGGCTTCCTTGCGGATCTTTGCCTGGATGAATGACGAGAGCTCTTCCCTGAATCGATCAGGCCCAAACTCCTCAGCCCTCGCACGGCATGCGGTAGCCGAAATGGGCCTTGGACGCGCCTCAAAACGAGCGATAGCATCATTGATCGCTTCAACGGATTGCTCGTGGAAAAACAATCCCGTGGCCACGTCGGGGTCGTCACTTTCTACAACTGTCTCGAGCGCGCCTCCTTTTGCAAATGCGATGACGGGAGTTCCGGAGGCCATCGCCTCAAGCGGGACGATGCCGAAATCCTCTACGCCAGGAAACACCAAAGCTCTCGCATTGGCCAAGTGCTCCTTCAGTGCAGGGAACGGTTGCCGCCCAAGAACGATGACTCGATCCGTTGCCCGCGCCTGCATGGCCGCCAGTTGCTCACCTTCACCGATGATGATCAGGCGCTTCCCGCTGCGAAGGAACGCATCCATTACCAGGTCAGCTTTCTTGTAGGCAGTTAACTGGCCTAGGAGCAGGTAATAGTCCTGCTTCCCGGCGCGCGCTTCAAAGTCGACTACCTCAACCGGCGGGTGGATGACCTCAGCGCTTCGGCGATAGCACTTGTCTATGCGGCGTGCGATGAACTTCGAGTTTGCAATGAAGTGATCAACGCGAGAGGCCGACATGGAATCGGTGATTCGCATGTAATGCATCAATGGTCGCATCAGCAGCCTGGTCAGCCATCCAGCATCCGCGAGATATAGCCGATACATATCCCAGACATACCGCATCGGGCTATGGCAATAGCAGATGTGTACTGCATCAGGATGTGTAATGACGTTCTTCGCCGGTCCAGACTCGCTCGAGATGACCAGGTCGTATCCGGTGAGGTCCAGTTGCTCCAAGGCGACGGGCATGAACGGGAGATACTTCTGATAACGCTTCTGGGCACCCGGCAGCCTGGACACAAATGTGCGCTGCACGCGATGGCCGGCAAGTTTCGTGCGCTCTATCTCCGGCGTCGCCACATGCGTGAAGACATCGGCGTCTGGATAGAGTTTGAGCAGTTGCTCAATGACCTTCTCGCCACCACGCCAGGTGACGAACCAGTAGTGGATGATCGCTACTTTCATTTCTATTATAACTCTGATCCTGGGTGATAAACTGGCAGCTCAAAGATCAGCGCTGTAGAAGCTTGCGACACATCCGGTACAGCGGCGTCGCATTGCGTCCAAGCAGGTAGTCAAGCCAGAAAAGTGCTCTCGGTAGCGGGTGAGAAAACAGGTCTAGTTGGATCAAGGCGCTTCTTAGCGCCCTAAGCTCCTGGCGGGAGCTCACGGCATTCATCTCGAATACGTGGAAGGATTGCCTGACCTCGAGCTCCCTGCGAATATCAGAAATAAGGTCGCGCTGATACTTGTCGCCCACACTTCTCGCGATCTTCAACACTCCCTCCCACATTCTTGCCCGCCCCTTCGCGGTATAGCTGCCGGGGACGTGGACGCCGCCATCATCTTCAGCACCACCAAACATAGGAGGGTTATCGGCACGTCCACCTATGATTGGAGTGGCAATGTATCCAATTCCCTTTCCGCAGTATGCATTCGCTGCCAGGTAAATCTGATAATAGAGGCTGCCATCAAAATCCGAACAGCTGATGCTCTTGGCAAAACTCGTCCGAACGATCAGTCCGCCCACAAAGCCGGCCGATCTGAAAATCATCCCCGAGGAGGTGTTGTCAGTCGTGAACAATGAATCCGATTTGGATAGTGAAGAAGTTCCGATGGTAGTTTCAATAGAGTCATTGAAACGTATGAACGTGCGTGATGCAAAATCAACGTCGTTGTTGGAAACGTATTTGATGACATCCTGTACTGCGTTGGGTAGCAGGAGGTCGTCATTGCCCATGACGATTGCCCATTCGGCATCGGAAAGCTCAATGCTCTTGCGTAGATTCTTGTCGTACCCAAGGTTCGTGTCATTCTCGACATAAAGCAATTCAATGCCCTTGGTCAAGAGGGCTGCTCGATATGAATCACAGACGGCTCTTATCCCGACCCTAAGCGGCGAATGGTCTTCGCATACAATGATCGTGCACGGGGCGCAGGTCTGGACAAGCGCGGATTGCAGTAGTTCGCCCAGCTCGTCCGGACGATTGTAGGCGGGAATGACTATCGCGACGGTCGGTGCTTTCACAGCAATTCCTTGATCACTCGTGCAGGTGCGCCAGCAATTACTGCGGCGTTCTCGAATTTTCCTTTTACTACGCTGTTAGCACCTATGATGCGGCCATCGGCGATCGTTGAGCCGGCGAGGATCACGGTGCCGTCGCCAACCCAGACGCGTTCTCCGATGACTATGTCGCACGAATCGTCCAGATCCCGCTTCGCTGGCGGGATATCAAGGTCAATACAGCCTTGCCTCGTGTTGCCGTGGGAGTGATCGCCGATATAAATTCTTGAGCCCAGCAGGCAGTCCTTGCCGATCGTGATCGACTTGATGGCCGAGATGTGGACATTATTTCCAAACACGCTGGCTGCCCCGATAGTAATGCGAGGCTGGTACATCGATCCCTTGTAGCTGTCCACCGCCTGGAACCGGCAGTTATCACCAACGGCCAGATCGATGCCGTTCATGTGCTTGGAGCCATACAGTTTAAAGTTCCTTCCGGATCGTCTAAAACGAATGTTCTTGCCAATCGAGTGAAGACATCCCCCGATTGTCTCCAGTACGAGGTCGATGGTCTGGCTCATTTCCCTCATTTCATCAACCCGTCCTGAGTTTCTAATTCGCTTTGGCCGCCCAAGCGGGCGTAGACCTCAAGAACTTTTGCTCCGTACAGTTCAGTGCTATAGCGCGCGATAGCCTTGTGCTGTGCGTGGCGTACTTTTGTTTCATACATTTCGGGGCTCATTTCGGCAGCAAAATCCAGCTGTGATGCAAGCTCATTCGATGTATTGAACAGTAATCCTAGTGGCTCATCCTGATGCGCATCTAGGATGTCTGCTGTTCCGCCGGTTGCCTTGCCAATTACAAGGCAGCCATTGAACATCGCTTCGGCGGTGATGCGCCCGAAGCCTTCATTGTCTGATGCAACAATAATGGCCATCGCATTCTGCATTAAAAAATCGGTGTCGTTCCTGAAGCCCAGGAACTCAATGCGAGCCGTTGACGGCGCATCGGCTGCGATACTCTTGAGGTCGGCAATGTAAGCGAGATTCCCATCACCTGCGATTAGAAGTCTAAGTGGATTGGAAGCGGTTGCCACATAGTCTAGGTAGGCCTCTATTACCTGCGCAGCCTGCTTTGCAGGCTCCAGTCGCCCGACAAACAGGAAATAGTCTGCCTTGGGCATATTCAGGACGGCAGCATTACCGGACGCGACGCCATTGCTGATGACGGTTGCATTAGCTGGAAGTCCAAAGTGTTCGGCGATTGCTTGCGTCACGCAGATGACGCGTGCAGATCTGGCTAAGAGTCTCTCGAATGCCGGCTTTGAGGGGAAGAATTTCATCCCAAAGTCGAGGTCCTGATACTCACGCAAGTGCCAAACGTGCCGTATGCCCATCAGTCTTGCTGCGAGGCTGCCAATGGCGATGGGGCCGATATTGGTATGGATTACATCTGGTCGAAAGCTCCTGCATATCAGCACAAGCCTCAGAAGTGCAATGGCATTGATTATTCGGAAGGCTGTAAAAATAGGGGCAAAGAAAACCTTTCGGGCAAGGGTGTTCGTCCGTGGGTAGATCGAGAATCTGTGTCCGATCGCCTTGAAAGGGACGCCGCGGACGCCAAGCCATTCGGAGAAAGGGCCGGGTCTGGAGCCGACGACCATTGGTTCGATTCCGTGGGAAAGCCCGTACTCAATCAGCGACAACAGGCTGCGATTCGAGCCATAAGGTGCCGGACCCTCCACCAGATAAAGAACCCGGGTCATGCCGCGGCCCGTGAATTGATAGTCTGGTTAGTGCGGTTTGGCTGCTCGGGATCGATGCAGAAAGGATTCTTTTCAATCATGAATATGAGGGTGATTAGCGAAAAGTAGAATGAATTTGGCGAAAAAAGCCTTTCTTCGAAGGTGTTCAAGACGATGGTTGCGATCAAGGCGGAGATCAGCATGAACGCAGCGGTGCTTCTTATATTCATGCGCCAAAGCGGCCGCTGAAGCGCAACGAACACTGCCGTTGCTCCTATCATGCCGAAGTCATAGATCAGAGCCAGCATGCCGTTGTGATGGCTGGCGAGAACCTGGCCGGTTGCGTTGAAGAATCCCGCTGAATTATGGCTTACCTGGTATGCCAGCGAGTTCATTCCTTGTCCAAGCATGGGATGCTGGATAAACCCGAAGAGCGAGTAGCTCCAGATCATGTTGCGGCCAGAGAAAGTGAAATCTTTCTCGAATAGTTCCATGCTGAAGCTGCTGAGTGACAGAAAGACGATCGCGGCGGATGCGGAAATTCCGAATGCGAGAATTGGATATCGAAGTCGAATGATGGTTCGCCTTAGCCAGGTTGGGCTGAGGCTTAGCAGTGCTGCGATGGAGAATGCTGCGATCGACGCGTACGATTTTGATCCGAGCAGGAGCGCTGCTGCGAGCGCTATGTTTGCCGTCGTGAGCAGTCGTGATGTTCTCCAGCATCCGACTGCAACAAGGCCGTAGGACGCGCAGAAGATGCCAAGGTTGTTCTTGTGGGAAAACATGCCCTGCCAGTCCTCATCAATGTTCAGGGAAATGCCGTAATTGGGAACGAACGCCACCAGAATTAAGGAAAGAAAGAGGCAGGAGAAGTATGTGAGGTTCAACGTGGAGAATATTTCCTCCGCGCTGAGTATTTGCGTGGCGAACCCGATGATGAGGGACAGTGCGACGAAGCTCAGAACGGTACTAATCATTGCGTTGCTGATTGGCAGGCCTGCTGCCCATTGCAGTGCGCACATGAATACAAAGATTGCGGCTATCTTTACGCCGGTGCTCTTGAAAATTTCACGCAGGTGCGAGTACCTGCCTTGCGACAGCATCGTGTGGGCGATGATCAGAAGCGAGATGGGAATGTATGCGATCTCGGCATATTTCCACAGGCCCGTACGTTCAACAGCGTTCATCAAGCCTTGGGGACGGGCACCTCCGTCAAGGAATAGTGCAAAGCCACCTGCCACAGTGACCAGTGTGAGCGCCAGCATGATTCTCATTAACCATGCATCAATGCTTCTGTTGGTGAATCGGACTGCTATTTTCTTCATGATTAGGCCAGGTTCCTAGTGCAATGCATGCCAAGTCGCAAGTGCTCCAACGCCGATGCCGGCTGGAATCATCCTGTGCAGGAACTGGCGAAATTCCCCGTCGAGGATATGCTTGTGTAGCAAGTAATAAGCTTGGAAGAAGTTGATGTGAAACGAGACGAGCAGTGCCCAGCAAAGGTGTTCGAGCGAGCCTAGCGAGATGCCAATTACAATGGCGGTGACGTTTGTTGCGGCTGAGAAAAGTCCGCAACGGAAGAGTAGATCGGTTCGCTGGAAGGTCTGGAAGAAGCTGCCGCTGGTCGAGAGCACTACCTGAACTGGAACTGTCAATGAGAGAAGTTTTATTACGGGAACTGCCGGGAGCCACTGCTCTCCAAAGGCGACTAGGATGATAGGGGTGGCGAGAATATAGATTCCTAGGGCGCACGCGAGGCCCAGCAGCGAAAGCTTGAATGTCAAATCCTGATGTATCTTCAGCACGAAGCCAGGGCTGTTCGCATGGCCGCGCAGCGCCGGCTGGATTGCTGGCGTCATTGCGAATGTCAAAAGCTGCAGCGGATACCGCATCAACTGATAGGATCGGTCATAGATGCCCAGCAGTGGCGCCCCTAGGTACTTGCCGACAAGTACGTTGTCGAGATTGCGCGAAAAGAAGTTAAGCACATTGAACGCGAGCTGGTAGCCAGACACTTTGAGCAATGGCGTCACGGCAGAGAAGTGCATCCCAGGTTTTGGGCGTCCAAAATCGGTTTTTCTTGAAAAATGGTAGGCGAACGTGAAATTCACGAGTGCCACAATCGGAATGCGTATCGAGATCGCGCACAGGGGGCTGACATATTTGCGAGCCACCAACACAAGCGCGAGTGCCACGAACTCCGCGATGATCGCTGCGGTTGCCAGTTGCAGAAACGATTGCTGCCGTTGAAGCTGGGCCATTGGAAGGATCGCCCATGCGTTGAGCATGAGGCCCACCGCAACAAACGGGATCGCAACGGGAAGCTCCGGCATCTTGTAGAAATCGACCAGGAATGATCCCAGCGCCATGAAGGTCGCGGCGAGACCCACACCTATCAGGATGGTCAAGCCAAATATCCCGTCGCGATCCTTGGCATTCAATTTATGAAGACCAATGATGGCCGGGCCAAATCCCCCTTCGCCAACGAGCTGGAAGAAGAGGTAGAAGACTTGAATTGCGGCAATGGTTCCGAATACTTCAGGCGTAAATGCTCGTGCAAGTATCATAAGCGCCGCGAACTGCATCGCATACGCCAGATACTTGCTGCCCATGCTCTTGGCAATCGCGCGGTACAAGTTGCTCATCTGCTACTTACTCGGCTGCGGCCAGTGCGCTTGCCCAGCCTCTGGCTACGGCAGAGTTGCCGAACGCTTCTTCGATTTTTTCCGGGTCGGGATTGTTGGCGGTGCTGGCGTCAATTAGAGAGCGTGCTAGCGAGGAGATGCATGGGTACTGATGAAGGCCGCCGGGGTCCTTGCTTTCCATTAGCCAGTTGGTGAATGGCGTCTGGACAGTGAAGATGGGGACACCATAGCTGAAGGAGAAAAAGTAGTTTCCGCTCACAACCATGTCTTCATCCGAGTTTGGGACAACCATCCCTCGGGCGTGAGTAACAAGGTTTGCGGCGTCGCTGTCGGGCAGGTAGCCGGTGATGAAAGTAACTTGCTTGCCTGCCGCCAACTCCTTGCACTTGGCGAGGTAGGTTGGATCAGGAGCCTTCCCGGCAACCACCAGGTGGACGTCAGGACTCAGGTGGGCAATCAGTTTGTCGATTGCCTTGTAGGGGAGAATTCGACCGAGAATGAAGAAATAGTCGCCATCAATCAGTCGACCAGACGTCGCTGCCCTCGTGTACAGGGGATGGGGGACGTAGATGTAGCCCGAGTCCGCATTGTGCCCAGAGTGGGTAACAACGACATCGAAGTATTTTTCGTACGACTTCATCAGATGTTTGATCCGGGGGATCTGCTCATGATCCGAGTCGTGGGGGTAATTATTGTGTCTGACCATGATCAGTCGTTTGCTGATCAGCCTGAGCAGTTTGATATAGAAGTAAAGTCGAATCTTGCGTAGCCTGGATACGCGGCCACGCCCGTCGAGAATCGTGTTCTCGACCCAGTGCAGTATTGCGATATCGCATCTGGCTACATAGAGGGAGTGTGGGTTTAGGAATGCTCGCTTGACGCCGGGAAGGGCGCGGGTGTCGGCCATCCTGGCGAGAATTCCATTTGTTCTGGAGATGTATTCGTTTTCGCTCGATGAAAATGGATTGATTGATATTTTCATTCTATCTAACCCGTGCGAGTCACTGGGCGGAAAGTGGACTTCCTGTGCTGTGGTCGCATCGTCGCTTGCAAGCCCCGGCCTTACAGAGCAAGGCGGGGGCGGGGGCTTCGTGGTCTCAAGTCTGCCCGGTTCATGCATGGGCTGCCCAAGGTAGGATTAGTACGCGTTCTTGTTGATGAACCCCTTGAAGATCGTCAGGAAGACAATCTTCAGATCAAACGAAAGCGACCAGTTCTCGATATAGAAAAGATCGCACTCAATGCGCTTGTGAAGATCGGTCGAACCTCGCCAGCCGTTGACCTGGGCCCAGCCAGTGATGCCCGCCTTGACCATGTGCTTCTTCATATAGGACGGGATCTCGTGCTTGAACTTGTGCACGAACACCGGCCGCTCCGGCCGCGGTCCAACGATCGACATGTCGCCCAGCAGGACGTTGATGAACTGTGGTAGTTCATCGAGACTGGTCTTGCGAAGGAAGCTGCCCACGCGGGTGGCGCGATTCTCGCCGGCCTTCGCCCACACTGCGCCAGACGCGCCTTCTGCGTCGACCGGCATCGAGCGGAACTTCAACATCCAGAACGTCTTGTTGTTCCAGCTCATCCGCTCCTGCCGATAGAAGATCGGGCCTGGGGAGCTCAGCGTTACTGCCACCGCAATCGCGAGCATGATCGGGGAGATCATGAGCAGGATGAGGCCGGCAAGGATGCGGTCTTCCAGAGCCTTGATCAGGCGGGCGCCGCCCTGAAGGGGGGTCTGCTGGAGGTTGATGACGGGAAGGCCCGCGACCTGCTCGACGGAGTGGTTCAGCAGGTGCAGCCCGAACATGTCAGGCACGAACTTGATATCGGCGGTGGAATGCTGCAGCTGATTCAGGGCAATTGCGATGTTGTCTTCGTCACGCATCGGCAGGGCAATCCACACCTGGTCGATATGATTGGCCTCCACGTACGCGCCGAGTCCTTCTAGATCGCCCAGTCTGCTTGCGTGCTGCACGCTGCCTCGATCAGACGGGGTCGCGAACCAGCCGCGCACATCGATGCCTGCCCAGGTCGCCGATCGCAAGGAGCTGACAATGTGCTCCGAGTCGGTAGTGGCACCGACGATGACAGCGCTGCGGAGGTCTGCGCCACGAGCGCGGATCCAGCCCGCGATGCCTCGAACGCCGATTCGGAGGGCAAATGCGCCAGCCAGGCTCAAGCCAAACCAGGTAGCAAGCCAGATGCGCGAAAGCTCATCCGTGACTTGGATCGCGGTCGAGTAGGCGAGAAGGCCGCCGAAAATCACGACGAGCTTCATCAGTACTTTGCCGAACTCGGCGAGCAGCCCGCGCCCGCGCCAGCTTTCGTACAATGATGAGGATCCAAGGACGAGAAGTGCGAAGAGAACGGTGATGGAGACCAGACGGGCATAGTTCATCGGCATGTGCAGGTCGCCGAATCTCACCGCGTAGGCGGCCAGTGCGGCTACCACCAGAACAATCGGGTCTCCGACCCGTAGCGCCAGGCTGAGCGCGGGGGCAAACCTGTTTCCTGAAGCGTTCCAGAGCCCGGCGTGGTGCCGTGCAGGCATGTAAGACATGTCGATTTCTTCCTTGTAGAGGATCCGTGCATCCAGCAATCGCCTCGCTGCCGGGAAGGCTGGCGGCGCCGATCCGGCCATCAGTCCAACCAGTTAGCTGTTACAATCGATCACACGATGATAACAGAACCTTCACCAAGGCGTGACCTGCGTCCGGATTTCCGGGGGTAGGGCTAGGTGCGGCGCCCCATCGGCTTGGTAGGGCTGGGTTCAGTTACACCTTTATGTCAGGTATGCTGCTTGGCTAACTGTCTTTCGTATACGTAGCGTTGCCTGCTGGCGTACGCGCTCCACGTCGCCCGCCAGAGGATTGGCTCATGTTCAACAAGGTGCTGCTGGTCTGCATCGGAAACATCTGTAGAAGCCCAACCGCAGAAGTGCTCATGCGGCACCAGCTTCGGGACCGCACGGGAGTAGAGGTCTCATCTGCAGGGCTTCAGGCATTGGTCGGTCGGCCGATAGATGAGACCGCAGGAGAGCTGCTTCGGGAGAAGGGGCATGATCCCAGCGCCCATCGAGGGCGTCTGGCGACGCCATCTGTGCTTGCGGCGGCTGACCTGGTGCTGGTGATGGAGCAGTCCCATGTGGCGCGAATCGCCCGCGAGGTTCCTCAGGTGAGCGGCAAGACGTTCCTGTTGGGGCATTGGGACGGAAGGTCGGAGATCCCTGATCCCTACCGCCAGCAGCGGATTGCGTTCGAACACGTCTACGGTTTGATCGAGCAGGGCGTTGCCCGCTGGGCCAGCCACATCAAGTAATTGCCGCACTGGTGCGGTTTTTTCACGAAACGGAAGCTATGACCAAGGAAACCAGTGCGCGGCCTACCCGCGAAGACGACGAGATTGATCTGCGGGATCTGCTGGGCGTTCTGATTGACCGCAAGTGGTGGATCCTGGGAACAACCTTCCTGTTCGCGATGGTTGGCGCCGCCTACGCGATCCTGACGCCGCCCGTGTATCGGGCTGAGGCCACGGTGCAGGTTGAGTCGAAGATGCCCACCATTCCGGGTCTTGCAGATCTGACCTCTCTGGGCGGGGGCGGCAGTACCGCATCCACCACTGAAGTTGCGCTGCTGACCTCGCGCACGATCGTTGGTACCGCGGTCGACAAGATGCAGCTCGAGACGGTCATCGAGCCTCGGCGTTTCCCATTGGTGGGCGGACTGATTGCGCGTCGTTTCTTGGGTGAGACTGAGGGCGAAGTGGCGGCTCCGGTTCTGGGGCTTTCCAGCTATGGCTGGGGCGGCGATGAGCTGAAGATCCATCGCCTGGACGTTCCAGCACGGTTGCTCGACGAGCCGATGATGCTTGTTGCGGGTGACAAGGCCGGGGAGTACTCGCTGCTTGATGACGAGGGCGAAACCATTCTTGCCGGCAAGGTCGGCATGCCCGCCGAGGCCCGCGGGATCAAGATTGAAGTCGCGAGCCTGAATGCCAATCCGGGCATGCGCTTCACGCTGACCAAGCAGCGTCGCCTGGACGTGATCGCCGGGCTGCAGGAAGACATCCGTGCATCCGAACAGGGCAAGGACTCTGGCATCCTTCGTGTCAGCTATGAAGACACCGATGCGGATCGTGCGCAGGCGCTGGTGCAGAACATTGCCGAAGCGTACGTCCGGCAGAATGTTGATCGAGGCTCTGCTGAAGCGGCAACGCAGCTTGCCTTTGTGAAGGATCAGCTGCCAACCGTGCGCAAGCAGGTAGAGGATGCGCAGGCGGCAATGGCGGCCTACCAGTCCCGTTCGAATTCCGTCGACATTACGATGCAGACCAAGGGGCTGCTCGAGCAGGAGGTTGCCGTTGAGGCCAGCATCCAGCAGCTGCGCCTGAAGCAGGCGGAGATGGATCGCAGCTTCACGCGCGAGCATCCGGCTTACCGTGCGATGTTGAACCAGATTGGCGAGCTTGAGGCGCGCAAGAGTGGCTTCCGGCGTGAAGTGAGCGCACTGCCCGATACGCAGCAGGAGCTGCTGCGACATACCCGTGATCTGCAGGTCAGCAACGAACTGTACACCGCGCTGTTGAACCAGGCGCAGCAGTTGGATGTTGCGCGGGCCGGTACGGTTGGCAATGTCCGGATCGTTGACGACGCGATCGTCGATATCAGCAAGCCGGTGAAGCCTCGCAAGCCGCTGATTGTTCTTGTGTCGTTCCTGTTGGGCGCATTCCTGTCCACTGCCGCGGTCTTCCTGCTTCGCATGCTGAATCCTGGTGTGGAAGATCCAGCGCAGATCGAGGAGCTGGGGCTGCCGGTGTACGCGGCCATTCCGCTCAGCAACTCGCGGAATCTACTGAAGGTTCAGAAGGGCAAGGGTGGCAAGAAGCGCGTGGTGGCAGATGGCCGCTCCCATCTTCTGGCCGCTGCCGAGCCTGCCGACCTCGCGGTGGAGGCACTGCGCAGCCTCCGTACCAGCCTGCACTTTGCGATGCTCGAGGCCAAGAACAACATTCTGGCCATCTCGGGGCCGCGACCCGGCGTCGGCAAGACCTTCATTTCGGCGAACCTGGCGGCTGTCGTCGCTCAGGCGGGCCAGAAGGTTCTCGTCATCGACGTTGACATGCGAAAGGGCACCCTGCACAAGGTGCTGGGCGTGTCGCATTCCGGGGGCTTGTCTGATGTACTGGCTGGCAAGGTGACCCTGCAGGATGCAATTCATGCTGTCCCGGGCTTGGGGAACATGCATTACATCACCCGGGGTGATATTCCGCCGAACCCGTCTGAGCTGCTGATGCACCCGCGGTTCCTGCAGCTGCTGGAGGGCCTGGCCAAGGAGTACGACCTGGTGATCGTCGATACGCCGCCGATTCTTGCCGTCACCGACGCCGCAATTGTTGCCAACCACGCCGGCTCTACCTTGATGGTGACTCGATTCGGCGTGAACCAGCCGAAGGAGATCGAGCTGTCGATGAAGCGCTTCGAGCAGAACGGCGTGAAGGTGAAGGGCGCGATCTTCAATGCGGTGGAGAAGCGTGCCACGGGCTACTACAGCTACGGCTACTACGAGTACGCGTCAAGCGAGAAGTGATTGCCCGGACGGGGTCAGCTAAAGGGCTTTCCCCTCCGAGAGACAGAAAGGGTCGGTTGCATGTGCAACCGGCCCTTTCTTTTGGCTGCAGGAGATTGGAGCAGCGTAGGCAAACGAGAAGGGCCGGCTGCGCTGGCAGTCGGCCCTTCCTGGGTTTCTGTCGAATGGAGAGGGTGCCCGCCGTCAGTCGTCAGTCGTCAATTCTGTCGAGATTGTCGAAGAAGAAGTCCGGATCCCGCTCTGAAGTCAGCTGGTAAAGCGCATAGCTTCGGCTCAGGCGTGCGCCGCCGTCCCTGTACAACGGATTCCATGCGAACGTCGCTCGCGCTCGCGTGGATCGGGGCAGCAGGAAGTCGAAGGGAATCGAGATGAAGATGCCCTTGTCGAAGCTGCCTTCGCCAAAGTCCTTGGACGAAACGTCTGTCTTGGTGGCGTACGCGCCCATGTTCACGCCATTGTCGAAGGCGCGCGCGACCGAGATCGTTGCGCCCCAGTCCTTCGCCAGATAGCGGCCAGCGCTGATCATGCTGGTGATCTTGTGCTCATCGCCCCACTGATAGTAGAAGCTGGCGTGACCGGTAGTGGTGCTGTAGTCACGGAAGCTGAAGCGCTGGTCGAAATCGCGCTGCTTCACCCAGTTCAGCTCGGCACCCACAGCCCAGCGCTCGTTGAGGGGGCGGTAGAGGATCTCGCCACCCACGCCGCCGTACATGGCCTCGAACAGGCCGGCGTAGGCCGAGCCATACAGGTCCTTGCCCAGCTGATGATTGCTGGTGAGCTGCAGGTTGGTCAGGGTCAGGTCTTCCGTGGTCAGGTACTTACGGATGTTGGTGCGGACCCGGGGCAGATTGCTAGGCGCGTCGTAGCGGAAGCGGTCGTAGTTGTTGTACGCGTTGTAGCTGGCCGTTCCACTCAGCCAGGTATTCCGCGTGAAGTGGAAGTTGGCCGAGTAGGTGCCTGCGACCTGGAACAGGAAGAAGCCATCCGGCCCACCCAGCTGCTGCTGGTATCCAATATTGAACGCGCCGTCATAGCGTCGAAGTTGGGCCACATAGAGGCTCTCGCGGCGCTGCTGCGCAGGCGCTGCCTGCTCGATATGGCCAGCCAGCTCACTCAACGGGGTGCGATTGTCCAGGTAGCTGTTGAAGGTGCTGCGCTCGATGCTGCTTTCCACGACGGGTACGCCCAGACGGGTATTCTCGATCGTGAACCAGGTGGTATCGGATGGCAGTTCGGAATCCAGGATGCGCGCCGCACGGCCAACACCCTGCGCGGGGTAGTAGAACCGACGCTGTTCACCGCTGACGATGACTTCCGATCCGCGCCGGCTGATGGCCGCGACGCGGAGGCCAGCGTTCTCTTCCAAAGTCCGGCTCAGGGCGGGCCAGTCGATGTCATCCATTGACTGTGCGGAGGGCGCCGCAGATGCTCGCGCAACCGGAGGCGGATCCAGCAGCTTGGGCGTGGACTTCGCCCGTGCCACATTGCCGCGCAGGGTAATGCCGAACATGGCTGTGTCGCCGCGTTCCCAGCCAAGATGCAGTTGCACGTTGGGATTCACGGCATAGCTTGCGCCAAGGTTGATCGGGCTCTTTTGAGTCTGATTGTTGTTCTGTGGTTCGCGCTTGTAGTCGTTGCCGTCATACTCAAGCTTCAGCTGCAGGGGTTCCCAGGGTGTCTGGTAGGCGATGCCGCCGAAGATGCCGACGGGACCCCGGAACATGCCCTTGCTGTTGAAGTTGCCAGTGCCCTGCGCGCGCGGGCGCTCTTCAAAGCGATCGCTGATCACCCGAAGCGGATTCGAGAAGTCTCCTCGATTGCCGATGTAGCCGGTGGCAAGACCAAGGCTTGCATCGATCGGTCCGAACCGCTTGCTTGCAACCAGGTACTCGCTGGAGAACAGGCCGGTACCACCGATATCGCGGAAGCCTGCGGACACCTCGGGGGCCCATCGGCTTTCCTGCCACAGCCGGACCTTCAGGTCGATGGATTTGTCCTTGTAGTTCTGCTTGCCGCTCAGCCATTCCGGCCCATAGCGTCGGTTCGCTACCGATACATAGCGGAATGCGCCTTCAATCCATGGCAGGGGCTGCATCACCACGTTGTAGCGACTGTAGGGCGAGGTATGGCTTGCGGTGAAGCTCACTTCGCCGTCGTCGGCCATGCGTGCGGTGGGGGTCTGCAGCAGGCCGACGCCGCCCCAATCGCTGGCGGTGGGGGCGGGGGCTGTCTGTGCGTGCAATACAGCGCTGATGCTCAGGCTGAGAAGGGCAACACTGGCGCGTGCCAGTGGGATGGAGCGATGGCGCATCAGTATGAAACTCCGGGTGCATCCAGCACCTGGGTGGCAAGGAAGCGCGCGGCATCCTCGTTGACATCGGGGGCAATCGTGCGGATCTTCGCGGTGTCCAGCGGCACGTAGATCACCGCGCCAGGAGCAAGGTGCACGGGCGTGCTGCTGTTCCACAGCGCCACGCCGAGCTGCTGCACCTTGCCGTCGGGTTGGATGACGTAGAGGTCATCAGGGCTCGCCACCGGCAGCAAGGCACACGCGTTGCGGTAGCTTCGTGCGTCGAGTGTGGCTTGATGCTGCAGCTTGCACGGCTGTACGACCGCGCCAACAACCTGCACGGTTTCGGGTCGGCCGGGATAGACGACGCGGTCGCCCGCCAGCGCGGGTCGATTTTCCGCGGCACTGGCTTCCAGGCGGCGCGGATCAAGGAGCTGCGGTTCGCGCCCGGTCACTGGCAGGTCACCGAGCTCGCGCGCCAGCTGCGCGGCCGCGTCGGCAAGCTCCGGAGCATCCTGCTGGGAGGCGAGTGTTTCAAGATCGAAGAGCAGGCCCGCTTTGAGGCGGGTCTGTGGCGTCAGTGCACGTTGCCGAAGAAGGGCGGCGCCCAGCATATAGGCTTCTTCTTCCGGCGCTGCAGCAAGTGCGGCTGCGCTGAGGCGGGCCTCGGCGGGAAGCGTGTGCATGCCGGGATTGCGAACATGGCCGGCCGCTTCGACGTTGATCGGCGATGAGGCGTGCGCATGTGAGGCTAGCGCCAGTGCCAGCCCAAGGATGATCGGTCGCAGTGTCATCGGTTCTGCAGGTCCTGCGAGTAGGGCTTGAGCTGGACAACTTCAAGACTGGTGTCGGGAGCGATGGCCTGGATGCTCTTCCAGATGAACCCGTTGGCAGGATCGACCCAGTAGTGGTTGTCGCGTTTCCAGCCGCCGCCCTGAAGCCGCTCCCGCACGTGCAACAGCTCGCGCTCGCTCTCCAGGATATGGACCTTCTCCTTGCCCAGGGTGGTCAGGGTGCCGGTGACGCTCATTCCATACCGGTAATCAGGCATGACGTCGTAATGGCGCTGCACGGTCGTGCCATCCGCTATCCGATGCAGCGCATGGAAGGGGGAACCCCCTTCGAGCGTCATGTGCTCAAGTTCCGGGCTGCTGCCATGGGTTCCGACGACGATGCCATCCCTGAGGAAGACGATGCTTCGCTCGGAGCTGTACCACGCCTGGCGACCGGAGTCGATGTTGCCAAGCACCAGAACGGCGCCACCCGCTGGACCGGTGACCTTGATCTGCGGGAATCGATTGGCGGCCACCTCGGTGGCCGTGGGTTCCACGTTGGGCTTGCCCTGCAGCGCCATCTGCACCGACTTGACGCTGGTCTTGCCCACAACGCCGCAACTGGTTGCGGTGATGAGTACAAGCAAGGCCAGCGCCACGGGGCGCTGGCGATTCGCTTGTCGGGTGGCAGCCTGAGCGATCCTGCTCATGGTGCGGGCCACCTTACTTGTCCAGGTCGCTGCGCGCGCTGGCGGCGTTGCTGATAATGGAGGTGAACGGCAGCAGCTGGTTCACGAACCGGCTCCAGCGGGTCACGCCAGCGGCACCGACAAACACGACATCGCCGGGCTGCAGGTCGAACTGGCTGGCCACGGCAAATGCGGTCGGTGACTTGGCTTCCAGGTGGAACACCTGCGACGGAGTGCTCTGCAGATCATTCGAACCGCGGATCACGTAGACAGCGTTGCCGTTGGAGGTGGTCTGCAACAGGCCGCGCGCACGGCCAAGTGCCTGGCTCAGGGAAATCTCGCCGGTCTTGAAGTTCATAGCGCCCGGCTGATTGACTTCGCCGACCACGAATACTTCCTTGTGGTCGAGATAGGGTACGTAGATGTGATCGCCGGACTTGAGGAACACATTGGTGTCGCCGCCGCCGCTGCGACCCAGTCGGTCGAGGTCGATTGTGTAGGTGGTGCCATCACGTGTCAGGCGAATGCCGGACAGGTCGGCCTGTGCCGGATCAAGGCCCGCCTGGCTGATGGCGTCGCCCATCGTCAGTGGCGTTACCGTCAGCGGAACAGTGGCGGCCTGACGCGAGGCGCCGGTAACCCAGACGCGCTGGCTGGCATAGGTCAGCATGGAGACGTCCACTTGCGGCGCTTCGATGTAGCGGGCCAGCTTGGTGGAGATCTCTTCGCGCAGTTCGCCGGGCGTCTTGCCCGTGGCGGTGATCTTGCCGATATAGGGATAGAAGAGCGTTCCGTCGGACTGCACAAGGCGGCCTGCGGCGTTCAGCTGCTGCTGCGGGCCGGCCGGCACGGTCAGTTCGGGGTGATCCCAGACGGTGATGTAGAGAATGTCGCCCGCACCGATGAGGTAGGGGCCCGGCTGATACTGGGTCAGGGCGGCGGGCAGCGCCGCGACATCGCGGGTGGCGCGCTCCATGGCGATCAACTTGGGCGTGATCGGAATCAGTTCGATCTGGTCGTTGCCAATGGGCTGATCATCGCGAGCGAAGGTGCTCGAGCGAAGATGCTGGCCTGGCGCCCACATGCAGCCGGTCAGGGTGAGTGCCACCGTCATTGTGGCTACGAAACGCTTGCAGTCCATCGAAATCTGTTCCTGGCCCGATCGGGCATGAAAAAGCCCTCGCCGAACGTCGCCCGGCGAGGGCGGGGTTACTGCTTCGGCGGACCGATCAGTTGGTGCCGGTAGTGCCGGTGGTGCCGGTCGTACCGGTGGTGCCGGTCGGCGGGTTGGTGGTGCCGGTACCGCCGTTGTTGCCCGCGTCGTCCTTGCTGCTGTCCTCTGCTCCGCTGTACAGCACGCCGGCAGCGGCAACGCCCAGACCCACGGTAGCGACGGTGGTCAGGGTGCCGGTGGCGGCAGCGCCAGCAGCTTCAGCGCCAGCAACTTCAGCGCTGGTTTCGGCGGCGACAGGAGCTTCCTGAGCGAACACCGGCGAGGACAGGCCCAGCAGGGCCAGAGCGGCAATCATCTTCTTCATCTACGGGGTCTCCTACTCCGTGAGGGAAATTTTTCCACCGCTATGTTGGCTGCTATTCATTTGCCCTGTCAAGGAACGTGAAGGAAATGTGGGATCGCCCTGGCGATTCTCAGAAGTGTTGGAAGATCTCAGCCCTGCCGGAGATGAGCTTTGCTAGTGCAATGACGAGTCGGTGCGTATGGACGTCCGGCAAGGCGAGGGGTAGGACCATTCCCGCGAGTACGGCAGCGACAACAGCCATCGCACGGGCACGACCGACGGGTGATGCGGCGTGCAGTGCCCATGTGCTGCAGCTCAGTCCAAGTGCCAGCCCGGCAATTACTTCCGAGAGGCTGTGCGCATGCAGCGGGATTCGTGACCAGGCAATAGCGGTGGCCAACAGCACGCCGATTACCAGGCCGATCGCCCGTGCGCGCTTGCCGGGGCCGGCAAGCAGTACACCAACGACTGGATAGACGACACTGGACATCGCGGCATGCCCGGAGAAACCGGTGAAGTGCACGCTCTTGATGCCAATCCCCCAGCCCATGAAGGCCAGCTTTGAGGCAAGCGTGACGCCGGCGGTGACGGCGATGGCCAGCAGCCATCGCCATTTCAGGCGTGCGTCTGCACGGGGCAGGGTGATCAGTAGCACCAGGGCCATCGGCAGCAGCCAGCGGCTGTCGCCAAGAGCAGAAAGGGTTCGCCAAGCGTCGGACATCCAGTTCACAACGGGTCGGGGTGGGCCAGCATATCGAGTCTGGGCACTTCGCAGAACGACGCGCGCTTGGTCCATTCAGCTGGACGCGGTATCCTTTGCCGCTGCCGATGGCCCCGTAGCTCAGCTGGATAGAGCGTCCCCCTCCTAAGGTCAACTCTTTTTTGGGGCAAGTTCGGGCGGTCAGTGAAAGCCCTTTGTTTTCAATGAATTAAACGTGTCGAGCGTTGGTTGTCCGCCATCAACCAAACACCATAAGACACCCTTAAACACCCGCGAACACCCCCTTTTTGCCCCAGTCGTTTGCCCCAGCCTAGGTCCGCTGCTACTGTCTGGATATGAGCAAAACAGCGTTGGAAAACCTGCGTCGAGACTGGCCCAAACGCCATGCGTTGACGCCGGAGGAAGTGGCGGTTGTTCTCGGTCGCAACTCCAACTCTCGGGGCGTGTTGCAGAAGATCCGCGAGGGCATGAAGAGTGGCCGTTACCCCGGTGCCCGGAAGATTGACGGACACTGGCAGCTGCCGCTTGAGGACCTGGCAGAAATACTCGACCCCACGCCCGAAACGGTGATGGTGCCGGTTGTGGCCAAGGCTGGTCGTCGCCGCTCCCAGGTTGGCCCACGCATCCGCTTTGTGATCAATGCTCGATTTTTCGCTCAGGTATGCGACTCCATTGGATACGCGCAGGGTGCCCAAGCGCTCCGGAATGATGCTTGGACAGTGCGTGAGGAACTCCGTCAAGAAGACTACGCCCGCCGTGCCGAACGCTCAAAGATGAGTTTGGTTGAGGCGCTCGCAGGGCTGGGACACACCAAGGATGATTAAGAGCTATGAGTGATGGAATGCTCTTTGTTGACGAGCGAAATGAAAAAAAGAAGGTGCGGAAGCTTTTAGTTGAAGAACTAAGGCTTTTGTATCGTGATGTGCGTGACTTCAAAAGGATGGTTGAGGAAGCTCGGCTAATGAACCAGTGCTCAGCCAACACCACATACACAAAATTCGCACACACGCGCTTTCAAGAGCTCAGACGGTTGTTCCATCCTCTCAACGAGCGCTTGATGGCATTGGACAGTGACGATATCCGCCGCAGGCGCAATTGGATATTGGAAAACTTTTCCAATGCCTTGACCGTTCAAAGAAAAGACAGTCTAAAGGGAAAGATGGGCTCCACAATAGATAGCCTCAATATGATTTTGGATGAGATCCAAGAGATTGGTGTGGAAATCCAAATAAGCGAGATTTAATGGATGAGCGAACTGAACATCACGCCATACGCCGACCAACACCAGCCCATTCATATTAAGAATCGAGACAAACTGTACAGCGCCCGAGTACAGCAGCACGAACTGATGAGTCACATTGGAGGTGGCGATGGCGAAGGTTGACGAACAGCAGCGCCAAGCGTTAGCCCAAGCGCCTGGGGATCTCCATCTCACCGCAGCGCAAGCCGCTGTGTTGATGCAAGTCAGCACCAAGACATTGCAGCGTCTGCGCAACCAAGGGATGCCACCACCGCCCATTGGGGAGCGTCCAGCACGCACCGAAGAGCGTTGGTCCACCACCCCTGTGCGCTACAGAAAGAGCGATGTGGACGCATGGCTCCAACATCCTGTGATGCCCAGCGTGCAATTGCATGCGTTCCAAATGGCTAACGGCATCATCATTGCCCACGCCAAGGATCTTGATGACAACACGGTTGTTGACGGTATTTTTGACTTGCTCACCGAGCTGCAGTGGAGCAGCACAGATCTGATGATCGAAGCACAGCAGATGTTGTTCGATGAGCAACAACAACAGCGCGCCAAAGTGCAAGAGCGTATTGCTTTGCACGAAAGAAACGTCCTCGCGCAAGCACTGAGATAGGCGGTGTTAAGCCCCAGTCCCTAGTTGTCCCTTGCAGTCCTTTTCGGCCCCCAATTTGGGGGCTTTTTTTATGTGGAGAAATCTATTCGCCATTGTCAACATTTCCCTGTCGCCCAGCGGGCAAATGTGGAGATATGAAATGGAGAACTACAACAAGCGCGGCAAGTCGGTCCTGGGACTGGCTGTCGTGAAGGGGAAATTGGATCTGCTTGAAAAGAGGTTGAAGCTCGGCGTTGACCCGAATTCAACCTACTACAAAGAAGGTGATTGTCGCAGTCTTGTGGAGCTGGCTTTCAAGTGCAAGAAAATGGAGTCGTTGGATATTTTGGTTCGATACGGGGCGAACACAAACATTGTATTTTCTTGTGGCTACACAATGGTTCACTACTGCACCCGCATTTATCAGTGGCAGCTTGAGGATGTTCTCAAAATGGGGGTGGATCCAAATACGTGCGCGTCGTTGAGTGACATGGATTTCCCAGGTCACGCCGCTTTGCACATGGCAGTGAGGCAGCGGGATATCAAGACAATGAAGTTGCTGATTTCGTACGGAGCTGATGTCAACTTGCATTGCGACTATTGCGGTTACACCCCGTTGCATGCTGCGTTCTTGTTTCCTGAGAGCGAGACAATCAATTTTCTTTTGGACAATGGCGCGGATTTCTATGCGCTGGATGACTGCGGCTTCATTCCGGAGCAGATTGCTGACTCGTATTACACAAATGAGGCACAAAGAATCATGAGCGAGCGAATGGCGCGGAAAATCATGGAGCAGGTTGAAGCTGGTGATGACGCAAGCTTTGGTAAACGCCGGATGTAATGATGCTTGAATATCAACTGGATCTTAATTGCTTAGTTTCATAAAAAAACGCAATACAAATTATTGAATGAGTAGGGGTGTTGCTAATCACCCCTACTCACTGAAACCCTTGCGGGAGTAAGGCTTAATCGGGTGAGTAGGTGAGTAGGGTGGGTGTTGATAAATTATTTATAGAAAAATACAAAAAAACACCAAAAAAGCATTCTCAGAGGAAACTTTTTTATGTTTTACCCTACTCACCCTACTCAAAATAGGTGAAACCTATATATACCAACGGTTCTGGCTGAGTAGGGTAGCTCCAAAAGACCCTACTCAAGCCCTACTCAAAGCCCTACTCACGCCATATTTTGTATTGCAAAATTCAGGGAAAATCACCTTCAAAGCCTTGTGGCGTAAGGATTTGAACGGGTTTTTAAAAAACAGGGATAAAAACGACCCCGCCTGGGATGCAAATTGGATTAAAAATGGTTGAAGAAAACATCCAAAAACCTTGTGGCAGTAAGATTGCGAATTTTGCAATACAAAATATGCTTGACAATGAGAAAAAATAAATTAGAACTAAATAACACAACAGGTTTTTGGAGGTAACACATGGGTGAGGTACTGCAATTCAAATTCAACAAAAAGCGCAAGCCGTACCGCCGCCGCGCGCGTCCGCAAAAAATCAACCGCACGTTCCGCTTTGATCAAGAGAAGTTGGCGCGGTTGGAAGAGGTGGCGCAGCGCAGTGGTATGACCGTTTCCGAATACATCCGGGAACTCACGGATTTGGCCGTTGGCAACAACTGGTTGTTCAACGATGCCAAAAACGCATAAAAAACCGCGCGGCTGCAACCGAGCGGTTTTCAATGAGGTAAAACTATAGGAGAAATTCATGTCCAAAACCAACGTATCAAATAACGCTGTGGTGTCAACCCCGCCAGCTTCCATCGGCAAACAGGCGGCTCCAAAAACCGCTCAGCCGAAGATTAAGAAGATCAACAGCGCGAACATCATCCCATCTAATACACCCGCATGGAATTGGGTGAACTACATCAACAGCGGCGCGTGTGGAGATTGGGCACGAGCCAACGGTATGGCATACAAATGGAACGGTGTATTTTGGGACACCGTTACCCAGGCAGATGGAACGGCAATGGCAACCGATTTCCTGTTCAAGCATATGCCCGACAAGGCTACAAATTCGGCTGCAACGGATTGCTTTAAATTTGCCACAAACATGCTTGATCCACTGCCTAAGTTGGATGCAGACAAGATTGTTATTGCCGCGAAAAATGGCTACCTGCACGTGGGCAAAGATGGGGCCGTGACCGTTCTCCCCGCCGATAAAAAACTGGGCCTCATGTTTGGAGTTAACGCGACTGTCAGCACGACGTACAACAAGCAACACACACCTCACGCTGTTCCATCCAACTCGTTGTTTGGCCGCTTCCTTGCCAGCGCATTGCCGGACCCGGATATTTGTGCATTGGTGCAAGAACAGTGTGCTCTCACGCTCATTCCTGGGCCGCATCAATTGGTCTGGTGGTGGGTGGGAACAGGTGGCAATGGCAAAGGTGTGATGTCGTCCATCATTCGTGGGTTCCACCATCGCACGGCGCAAATCTGGCTGGATAAGTGTGGTGACCCTCAAGCGCTCGCCAGTTGCGTGAACGCCAGCTTGATCTTCACACCAGAAGTGACGAATGGGGCGCGAGGTATCAATCAAGAAGCTTTCAAAGCGCTCAGCGGGGGTGATCTGCTGACTGCAAAGTTCTTGTATCGCGACATGATTGAGTTCGTGAACACGTCCTGCCACATCGTCAGTTCCAACTATGAGCCAATGATTAGCGATGCAACCGACGGTGTGTACCGCCGCTTGTGCGTGGTCAAGTGGAATCAACGGCATGGAACATACATCAAAGTCCCAAATCTTGCGGAGCGCATTCTGAAAGATGAAGCGCACATCGTATTGGACTGGCTGTTGGAAGGTATCAGTCGCATTGTTAAACGCGGCGGTTTTCTGCCCGAAGATGAATGGCCCGAAGCAACGAAGATCTTTAAACAGTCAATTCGCAGCAAGAACGACTGTGTGGGCGCGTGGCGTGATTACTGTGGAATTGTTCCTGACGCAAGCACATTGACACCTAAGAGCGATATCTACAACTCATACGCCAAATTCTCTGAGGGCGATGGCCGTCATGTCTTGAGTCCGGCACAATTCTGGACGCGCTTTTGGCAAATGCCAGGGTTTGAACGGCCACAGTCCGTGCGTGGAGACACAAAGCGTATTGATGGGATCCAGGTCAATTGTGTGCGCGCACGCATTCCTGCGGATCTGTCCTGGGAGCTTCCAACCGGCGAAATCATTGTGCGTGCGCCCACAAAAAGCGCTCCATCCGTGATTGATACACCCAAGGTTGCCGACGGCGAACCCATTCTTATTACAGTGTCGGATAAGGACTTCACCGACGAACAGTGGAGCTTTTAATATGGACACCAACAAAGACATTGAAGAGGCATTTTGCGCGGCGTTCAGCCACATCATTGTTGATGGTGATGAACTGTTGGAAAAAGCACAGTGGGTAGCGCGTGGGTTCTGTCACCTGTCCAATCACGCGCCGGACGGCAACGTCACCTGGGATGCTCTTATCTTGCAGCGTTATGACTGCAAGATTGGACACGGGAAGACCACCCCCGAATTGGACGTGCAATTGCTTGAATGTGTTTTCAAGACAGCCCGCCAAGGCTACGCCCTCAACCTTTTGCGCAGGGTGAACAACCACTCTGTGCCCAGAGGACTCCAACAATGACATCCATCTCGATGATAACCAAGGGCCGCGTTCGTGCGGCCCTTTTTTTTATTCCTGAATTTTGATTTTTCAGAAAAGCTTGACTTTCAATTTTCTGCCCGTTTAATAATTTTCATTATCAGCGATGGAATAAAGCATGGAAAATTATGAAGAAGACTGGTGGGATGACCTTATTGCGGCGGAGCGCTTTGCAATTTACAAAGTGGATGGCGGCGTGCAAATGGTCCTGCATCACGACTTTGATGACTCCACAGTTGAGCTTCACACCATCGATGACGTTTTGTATCACCTTCGGAAAGCCCTCGAACGGGGTTTAACAGTATCAATCAACGTGGAGAAACAATCATGAGCGCAGCCAGCGAACTCAAGCAAGATATTGCTGAAAAATTTTACGACCAACTTGCCGAACGCCGATCTGTGTTGGATCACGGCTTTCGGGAGACTGAAACACCATTGTCGATGATTGGGGGTTGGCCTGTTGGCCCCAGTGGTTATCCATTCAAAGACTTCAACGCATTGCAACTGATGACCGTTTCACTGGATCGCGGCTTCACCAGCCCCATCTACATGAAATCCGAGCAGATCAAGAAGAACGGCTACTACATCGCCAAAGGTGAGTCCAAAGCCACGAAGATTGAAAGCACGTACAAGCAAGAGGATGGCGATTTCAAATCCGTGATGGCGGTGTGCTTCAACGGGGATCAAATCAAAAATCTCCCCCAAAACAAACACACATACGCGTGGCAGGGATTGGCGGACAATCGCGATGCATTCTTGGATGACATGATTGCCAAGACGGGAGCGAAATTCTCATTTGATCCCATGAACGCGCCGTACTACGAACGGTCCACCGATACGTTGTACATGCGTCCTCAGACGGAGTACGCCACCAAACACGCCGATGGCAAAAGCGCGTACTACAACGATCTGATGTTCTTGCTTGCTGATTGGGCCACCCACCCCAGCCGCTATCACGGCGTGCAACCTGGGGAGCAGGGCAGTGAGCAGGACAGCCAATACCGTTTGGGACGCCAATTGGCGTTGTTGCAGATTGCCAGCCGCTTGGGAATGACCTACGAACCCGATGACAGCGGTTGGGCCAATAACTACATCAACAGCCGTCCCAACTGGCAGGAGTTGGAACGCGCCGCGAAAGCTGCAGACACCATTTTGAAGACCATTGGCGTGCCCGAGGTTCAACAAGAACCCGTGCGCTCCAAGGTGTGGAAACAAGAAGCCTCGCAAGCGTTCCGACCCACCGTGCAGCCCGCAGATCACCAACAAGCACAGCAGCAGGTGGATCCCGTGCAAGCGTTTGTGGAAGACAAAATTCAAGTTGTCCACGTGGCCGACAAGCCCAGCAAACAGGTGGGTAAGGCAGTCAAGAAGGCCGCAGCCCAAAAACTCAACGGTGCAAAACAAACACTGACATTGTGAGGTGGCAATGAGCAAGCAAGACGAAGCGCGCAGCGTTGCCGCCGAATACATCATTGAACAGATGCAGCAGGGCGTCATCCCGTGGCGACGGGATTGGAAACAGCACAGTTCCACAGGAGCGTTTGGAAGCCTGCCGTACAATTATGCACGCGGTAACACATATCACGGCAGCAACGTGATGATGCTGATGATGGCCCAGGCTGCGCGCGGCTTCCAAAGCAACGGGTGGTTGACCTTCAACCAGGCCAAAGCACTTGGCGGCGCGGTACGCAAAGGTGAGAAGTCATCTAAGGTCGTGCGTGTCATCAATGTTTCCGACAAGCAAGGAAACCCTGTACTTGATGAGAACGGGCGACAGAAAATTGCACTGATTACATCCGCTGTGTTCAACAGCGAACAGTGCGATGGCTTGCCCATCCGCGAGTCAAAAGTACCAAAGCCCGTGGAGTGGAGTCATGAGCAAGCTGAGCGCTTGATGCGCGACAGTGGTGTTGAGTACCGATACGGGGGCAACGCGGCGTACTACACCGTCGCCCAGGACTACGTGCAACTGCCCACCAAAGAGCAGTTCCGCACTATGGAAGGCTTCTACGCCACCGCCTTGCATGAGACAGGCCACGCCAGCGCTCACCCCACACGATTGGGTCGCGACTTAAGCGGCAAGTTCGGTTCTGAGAAGTACGCCAAAGAAGAGTTGATTGCGGAGTGCTTTTCATTGATCGTGGCCGACCGCCTGGGCTTGTCGGTCGATCAAGAGTATGACCCCGGCAATCACATTGCCTACTTGCAGTCGTGGATCAAGGTTCTTAAAAACGATCACTCTTTGATCTTCACAGCGTTTGCCGAAGCCGAGAAGATCGCCACGTATTACAACGTCAAAGAGTACACCCGCAAAGCCTTTGACATGGAGCGCGACGAGAACGAGGTTGAACCATCCAGTGAGGCGCGTCCAACCATCCAAGTCGTGCGCCGCAGAAAAGCCCCGGCATTGGAGGTGGCGTGATGTGGTATGCAAGCGCGAAAGAAACGCAGCGACTTCTTGAAAGCGAGATTGTCCGTCTGTCCGCCGTCTACGACAAGGATGGCAATGCCCCGACGTTGGAAGGAATGGTTGACCAAATTAAAGAGTTGGTGGGCCTGAACCTGCGTCTAAAATTGTTTGAGTCAAAAGTAGAGCGTCATCGCGAGGCATTCGACAACATATCGGGCGACTACAGTGATCTTGAAATCGGCCGTCAGGTTATGACAAACACTGGCATCGCTGGTCCCCAGTCCCGCGCAGTATTGCCCCAAAATATGCGCGACATGATTGACACAAGCATTCCTTTGTTGAACCCGCAGTTGTGTGATGTCTTTCTTGGACGGGTCCGGGAGCGTTTCAATTTTCCCAGCGACTCACAACTCTTTGTTCGTGGGAGTTGGGAGAGCCACGCCGTGCGGATGCATTCTTGGAAAGGCGATTTGGTGACGTTTGTGCACAACGAAACAGGGACCACTCACAGTGTAGCGGCAAACAAAGTTTATTTAAGGAGCGCAGATCGTAGTGTTTCCTTGTCCAGTGCAATGCGTCAGATGTGTCCTGGGCGACACGCCAATCACCACCCACAAATGTGAGGGGAACCATGGACAAACCAACACTCGCAGAGGAAATGGCGCTGATATACAGCGTAAAAGCGAAGGCCGCAGACTACGCACAAAAACGCAACGAGGAAGCGTTGAAAGTCATGGTTGATGAAGTGTGTGTGCTCACGGGCGTTAGATTTAGAAGTCGTCTCCTTGAGCAGCCTACTTCGCGATGTGTTTCGGAAGTCAAGGCACTGTGCGAAAACATAACGGATCTAGATATTGGAAACCAGATTATTTCGCGAACCGGGGTAGGGTCTGTAGAGTGTCGCAGTTCATTCCCGCAGCAGTTTGGTGATTTGTTGGATATGAGTATTCCACCCATCATGCCCGTCTTAAGCAGTATTTTCATGGGGCGTCTCTCTGAGCGGTTCGGTTTGGGCGAAGATGTGGTAGCGTCAGTCCAACGCGCACGTGTTGAGCGTAAACCTGTAGAGATATCATCTATCCGCGATGATTACGTTGAGTTCAACGTCAAGGGTGACGATGAGAACCGATGGTATGTTCCCCTTAAAGATGTTCTTTTGGAAGGCAACGGTAGAGCTATTTCAATGGACAGCGCACTTGCACAGATGTCCGCACGAATACAGCCTGTCGTACAACAGCAGTTGAATTTCTAGAGGGCTTGACAATATTCATGCATCTGATTTTCTAAATGCAATTCACTAAGGGAGTTGCATATGGAAAATTTGACGCTTCAAGATGTTCGTACTCTTGTGACGGTATCACCGGACCGATTGTTGGAGGCAGTGGATGCCCACGGTCGAACCGCACTTCATTGGGCGGTGATCAACAAACGTTTTGATGTGGCCGACGCGTTGGTTGCGTTCGGAGCCAACCCATTGAAGCCGGACAAGTCTGGAAAGACTCCCATGGATTACGCCGACCGCAGCGTTCTCAAAGAGCGGGAATGGCGCTTGCGCACCAGCGTGATTGCCCAATATTGGAAACGCAACGCGCCCGTTGAACAATCCGCGCTGACGGATTTCCGCGTCAAAGTTGCTTTGCGGTCACATTCGCTTGAACAGTCCCAATCAACAAATGTGCGCATGAAGCTTGACAACGCTTCAAGATCTGCTTGAGTGGGGGCATGTTTATAAAAAGGGGGGAATTTATGAAGATCCAATGCATTGCAATTGCAACAGCAGTTTTGCTTTCAGCAACTCCGGCGTGGGCGGAATCCGACACGTCCAGCCGCAACTACAGCCGCGAACAGGCGTTGACCTCACGCAATATCCAAGAGGGGGTTGTGGTGATGGTTCGTGATATCAAAATTGCCAACCGTTCCAAAGTCAACACCGGAAGCGTCCTGGGCGCGGCCATTGGATTGGGAGCAGCCCAACAGGTGAAAAACCGCGACGCACGCAATGCCGCACGGATTGTGGGAGCTGCAGCGGGTGGGGTGGCCGGTGGTGCCATTCAACGCGCAGCCAGCGACCGCGACGGTTTGGAAATATTTATTCGCACCGAGCAGCGCGGACGCAGCAACGTCATTTCCATCATTCAGGACGCCGATATCAGCGTTCAACCTGGGCAGAGTGTTCTTATCAGTGGCAGTGGTCGTGATGTGCGGGTTATCCCCGTCCCGTTGCATCCATACACAACACGGTAAGACACGGCAGGAAACGCCCCCGCAAGGGGGCTTATCTTTTAAGCGCGCCCGCTTAAGCGGGATTTTTTATTGGGATTTAATCCACACTTCAAAACGGCATTTATTCTAAATAATATCAATTAAACCTATTGACAATGTTGCGATTCGTGATTGAGTGAGTGTATCTCAATCAATTGCGGGGTTTCCATGAAAAAAATATTGGCCAGATACATCATCTTTGTCGGTCTTCCGTTGTTCGTCTTGCATTTTGCGGGGGCGGCTTTTGAAAAGCTTGACACGATTGAAGCAGGCTTGGCCGCCATCCACGCCCGAGCTTCAGGACATTGATGTGTTGACCTGGGGTGATATGGCGGTGGTGAACGCGATTTCGCTGGCGGCGTTTCTATTTTACGCCATCTGCGCGGTCCGTTATGGAGTTCAACGCAACTGGAAGTTGTCACTCACCATGATGTTGTTCTCAACGGTGCCGTGGCTTGTTCTCATTGGTTTGATGAAGTTCTGCCATGTCTACTGCGCGGATTTCACTGGGGTGTGGATCACGTTGGCGGTGATGAAATTGGCATTCTGGTTGTCCTGTGGTGCGTTGATCACCTGCCTGCAACTGTTGCCCATTCGCCATTTGGCGGTGCCATCTCTCATTTTTGGCGCGCTGGTGTTTTGTGTGGGGGCGGGGTTCACCATTGTTGAATTCATGCAACGGTTGAATTCATAACATTCAACGCTTTTGTCAAATATGATGCTTGACATTGTTGGATGATTTGATTAGATAAAAATACAACGGGGTGTGTATGAGAAAAAAATATTACGAATGGACACATGTGACGGGCGCGACGTATTGGCAACCCAAGGGCGTTCATGATTATTTGCAAAAAGGTGATCTCAACCGCCATTACATGAAGATGATTGCATGGACGGGCAAGGCAAAACTGATGACAAAACAAGAACATATCGAAACCAAATTAAGGAGAGTGCATGAAATCGAAAACTAAGCCAAAGGATGCCATTGGGTATCCAATGTTTTATGAAACAAAGAAGGTTGTTCAGTTGTTGGACAAGAGAGCAGAGGCTGCTGAAAAATCACGCGCGCAGACAATTCGCGAGTTTGTTTGGGATTTTATTGAGTCCCCGAACTTCAGCCGTGTCCATTTCGCCAACTTAGGGTGCGAGTGCCAACGTCCCAAACCCACCAACCCCAAACATCTGGATCCTGGTCGTCGTTCAGGAATTGGTTTTATTCCGGACGCTCAACCCATTGTCAAACGTGTCAATGCATTGGCCGCTGCATATGGGGTTAGCACCACCGATTTGGTCCGTTACATACTCCGAAAGAACGTTATGTAGCCGTCTGCACCAGCGCCGATCAAGAAGCCCCTTTTGGGGCTTTTTATTTTTCATAATGTCAATTATTTCTATTGACAATATAAGAATATTTGTTTTACTCA
>NZ_JASJSQ010000027.1:0-54635 GCF_030236855.1 Stenotrophomonas maltophilia group sp. Smal13 | reverse complement strand
CCGATGCCGATTGCCGGCCAGTCGCCGCCGCCGTCGTACCCCGCCGCCGCCCTGCGCGCCGGCGAAACCGGCACCGTGGTGGTACGCGTGGATGTGGATGCCACCGGCTATCCCAACAACGCCACAGTGATCCAGCGCAGTGGTTCACGCGACCTCGACCGTGCCGCCACCGACGCGGTGCGACGCTGGCGATTCACCCCGGCGCAGAGCAATGGCCAGGCCGTGCCCGGCAGCATTGAAGTACCGTTCGACTTCAAGACGCAGTAACTGAACGCTTACCGGCAGGCAAACTGAACCCTGCCGGTGGCGTTGACGCAGCGCTGACACTTCCCGTCCATGGCTCGGGCAACACTTCCCACGTCGTCAGTTGACGGAAGGAGTTTGCGATGACTGCCACCACCCACGAAGACCTTCATTCGCCGCAGCTGCAGCAGGATTCGAGCGTGCAGCACAAGCCCACGTCGCCCTGGATGTGGATCGCGCTGATCGTGGCGATGTTTGCGGCCGCCCTGCTGTGGCTGCGCCATTCCAACCAGGAGGATGTGGCGCCGGCACCGGTCGGTGAGCGCATGTTGCCCGCCCCTGAGCAGGCTGCGGTGACCGATGCAGCAGCACCTGCAACGCGCCAGGCCGCCCCGGCCTCCAGCCAGCACAAGGCCGCACCGGCGATACGTAATCGCGAAGCACGCCCGCTGGCCAGCAACCGCATGCCCACCTACCCCGCTGCTGCACTGCGCAGTGGCGTGCAGGGCAGCGTGATCGCCAGCCTGAATGTTGATACCCGTGGCAATGTCGCCAACGCTGCGATCGTTTCGCGCAGCGGCGAGCGCAGCCGCGACCTGGACCGTGCGGTGCTGAACACCGTGCAGAACTGGAAGTTCCAGCCTGCGGTGCATGACGGCCGCGCAGTAGCAAGCGTGGTGCGGGTCCCGGTGGATTTCCGTACCGAGCAGCGTTGATCGCGGACGAGGGGTTCGTGATGTTTCGACGGAGGCTTCGGCCTCCGTCTTTTTATGCGGAAAGGCGTGCCGACCAAGGTCGGCACCTACCGGGTGATGTGAGCCTGCCAACCAAGGTTGGCACCTACCGGGTGAGGTGAGCCTGCCAACCAAGGTTGGCACCTACCGGGTTACGTCATCTGCCGGGCGTGGCCGCTCAGGCCAGGTTGAACCCGGCGCTGCGCGCCAGGCCATCGAAGTCCGGGAAGGAGGTGGCGACGTTGGCGATATCGTTGATGCGCACTTCGCCGTCACTGATCTGGCCGGCGATGGCGAAGGCCATGGCGATGCGATGGTCACCGTGGCTTTCGATGGTGCCGCTGCCCAGGCGCACACCGCCGTGCAGGGTGGCGCCGTCTTCGGTTTCGTCCACCTGCATGCCCAGCGCGCGCAGGCCGGTCGCCATCGCGGCGAGACGATCGGATTCCTTTACCCGCAGTTCGGCGGCCCCGCTGACCACGGTCTGGCCTTCGGCGGCCGCAGCGGCCACGAACAGCGCCGGGAACTCGTCGATCATGTCCGGCACCAGTGCTTCCGGAATGCGTGCGCCCTTCAACTGAGCGTAGCGCACCACCAGATCCGCCACCGGCTCACCGCCCTGCTCGGCCGGGTTCTCTTCGGTGATGTCCGCTCCCATCAGGCGCAGCGCGTGCAGCAGGCCGGTGCGGCGCGGGTTCAGTCCGACCTGCTTCAGGCGCAGCTCGGAGCCGGGAATGATGCTGGCCGCCACCAGATAGAACGCGGCCGAAGAGAAGTCGGCCGGCACCACGATGTCAGTCGCGCGCAGGCGCTGACCACCACGCAGGCGTGCCTTGCCGGGCGAGAATTCGATGTCCACGCCGAACGCGGACAGCATGCGCTCGGTGTAGTCACGGGTCGGGTGCGGTTCGGTCACCTGGGTTTCGCCCTGCGCGTACAGGCCGGCCAACAGCACCGCCGACTTGATCTGCGCGCTGGCCACCGGCGAGGCGAAGTCGATGCCGTGCAGCGTCTGGCCGCCATGCACGTGCAACGGCGGCGTGCCATCGCTTTCAGTGTCGATCTTCGCGCCCATCTGTGACAGCGGGCCGGTCACGCGGCGCATCGGGCGGCCGGACAGCGACTCATCGCCGATCAGCGTGCAGTCGAATGCCTGGCCCGCCAGCAGACCGGCCAACAGGCGCATGCCGGTACCGGCGTTGCCGCAGTCCAGCGGCGCATCCGGCGCCTTCAGGCCGTCGATACCGACGCCGTGCACGATGCGCTGCGACGGGCTGGGGGTTTCGATGCGCACGCCCAGCTGGCCGAAGATGCGCGCAGTGGCGCGGGTGTCCTCGCCTTCCAGGAAACCTTCGATATGCGAGGTGCCATCGGCCAGCGCGGCGAACATCACCGAGCGGTGCGAGACCGACTTGTCGCCGGGAATGGTCAGGCTGCCCTGCAGCGGCTGGCCCTTGCGGGCAATCCAGTGTTGCGCGTTGCTCATCGTTCGATCATTCCGTAAACGCCGGCAGCACCGGCGATGCATCAGGGGGCAGCGGTCGCAGCCGCCACAGCAGCACTCAGGGCACGGCCACCGGATAGGAACCCAGCACCTTGATCTGTGCCGAGTGCGCTTCCAGTTCGGCCAGCGCGGCCTGCATCGGCGCGTCGTCGATATGGCCGGCCAGGTCGATGAAGAAGCCGTATTCCCACTTGCCGTGGTGCGACGGGCGCGACTCGATGCGGTTCATGCTGATGCCGTGGCGGGCGAACGGGCTGAGCACGTCGAACAGCGCACCGGGCTTGTCATGGATGAACACCAGCACCGAGGTGCGGTCATGGCCGGAGGTCGGGAAGATGTTGCGGCCCACCACCAGGAATCGCGTGGTGTTGTCGGCATCGTTCTGGATCGGCTTGGTGACCACCTTCTTCAGGCCGTACACATGGCCGGCACTCTCGCCACCGATGGCCGCTGCGTCGTCGGCGTTGCGCGCACGGCGCGCGCCTTCGGCGTTGCTCGACACCGGAATCTTCTCGGCCTTCGGCAGGTTGGCGCGCAGCCACGCCGAGGTCTGCATGAACGACTGCGGGTGCGCATAGATGCGCTCGATGTCCTCGATGCGGCCGCTGCGCGACATCAGGTACTGCTGCACGCGCAGTTCCACTTCGCCACAGATCTTCAGGTTGGAGGTCAGGAACATGTCCAGGGTGATCTGGATGGTGCCCTGCCCGGAATTCTCCACTGGCACCACGCCGAAATCGGCGTTGCCCGCTTCCACTTCCTGGAACACTTCTTCGATGCTGGCCATCGGCAGGCCCAGCGCCGAGCGGCCGAAGTGCTTGAGCACGGCCTGCTGGCTGAAGGTGCCTTCCGGGCCGAGGTAGCCGATCTTCAGTGGCTCCTGCTGGGCCAGGCAGGCCGACATGATCTCGCGGTAGACGTGCACCAGCAGCTCATCGCTGAGCGGGCCTTCGTTACGGTCCACCACCATGCGCAGCACCTGCGCTTCGCGCTCGGGGCGGTAGTAGTCGACGGCGGCGGCAAGCTTGCCCTTGGCCTTGCCGACCTGGTGGGCGAAGCGCGCGCGCTCGGCGATCAGGCTCTGGATGTCGCGGTCGATCTGGTCGATCTTCGAGCGCACATCGGCCAGCGCCAGCGGCGCCAGGGTGGGTGCCGGGTTCGACGCGGCCTTGGCCTTGCCCTTCGCCTTGGTGGGCGCGCTGTCCTTGGCCGGTTCAGCCTTCTTCGGCGCCTTCTTGCTGGATTTGCTGCTTGCCATCGGAGTTCCTTGTTGCGGGGCACGCACCCGACGGTGCGCGCCGTTCATTGCTCAACCGTGACGCTGCTGGAAATCGGCCATGAAGGCGACCAGCGCCTCGGCCCCGGCCAGCGGCATGGCGTTGTACAGCGAGGCGCGGATGCCCCCGACCACCTTGTGCCCCTTCAGCGCCAGCAGGCCGGCGGCCTTGGCTTCGGCGACGAAACGGGCATCAAGCTCGGCATTGGGCAGGAAGAACGGGATGTTCATCCGCGAGCGTGCCGGGTGTGCGACCTCGTTGCGGTAGAAGCCCCCGGAACCATCGATGGCGCCGTATACCAGCGCGGCCTTGGCGGCATTGCGCTTGGCGAACTCGGCCACGCCACCTTCGGCCAGCATCCACTTGAACACCAGGCCGGCCAGATACCAGTTCCAGGTGGGCGGCGTGTTGAGCATCGAGTCGCGAGCGACGTGCGAGCGGTAATCGAAGATGTCCGCCCGCGGCTGGCCGCTGCGCTCCAGCAGATCGCGGCGGATGATCATCACCGCGATGCCGACCGGACCGAGGTTCTTCTGCGCGCCGGCGTAGATCACGCCATAGCGGCGTACGTCCAGCGGTTCGCTGGCGATGGACGAACTGAAGTCGGCGATCAGCGGGACGTTTCCGGTATCGGGTACATCACGGAACTCGACACCGTGGATGGTCTCGTTGGCGGTGAGGTGCACGTAGGCGGCATCGGGCGACAGCTGCCAATCGGCACGCGCCGGCAGTTCGCGGTAGCCGTTGGCCTCGCTGCTGGCGGCGATGTTGACATCAACGTAGACACCGGCCTGCTTGACCGCCGTCTTGCCCCAGTGACCACTGACCACGTAATCGGCACGCTGGCCGGGGGTGGCGAAGTTGAGCGGGATCAGCGCCTGCTGGGTGGTGGCACCACCGGACAGGAACAGCACCGCATAGTCTTCGGGGATATCGAGCAGTCGACGCAGGTCGGCCTCGGCCTCGGCGGCCACGGACATGAACTCCGCGCCGCGATGGCTCATTTCCACGATCGAGGCACCGGTACCGTGCCAGTCCAGCATTTCCGCCTGCGCCTGGCGCAGGACCGACTCCGGCAAGGTTGCAGGGCCGGCACTGAAGTTGAACGCGCGCGTCATGTCACACCTGTGGGGCAAGATCCCTAGTATGCCGCAGTGCACCAGCCTTGCGGCCTTGTGCGGCAAGGGAAATTTGGTTTCATTGGAATCCATTGGCCAGCAGCATTGCCCCGGTAGTCGCCGACCTTGGTCGGCGTACGCCGTCAGGCGTCATCCCCGCCGAAGGAGCGTGCCGACCAAGGTCGGCACCTACCAGAGCGGATACGGCCGGTTCAGATCAGCGCGCGCCGAACCAGAGCAGCAGGCTGAGCAGTGCGGCCAGCAGCAGCGCACTCACCAGCAGCCACGGCCAGCGCCGGACCTTGCGCGGCGCGGCCGGCATCACCGGCGCCTGCTCGGCGTCCTGGCTGGACTCGTCTTCATCCGGCAGCGGGCGCCGGCGCGGGTCATGCGGCACTTCCAGCACGAACCGGTGCTGGCCATCGAACACCACCTGGTCGCCGGCCTGCAGCCAGCAGTGGCGCACGGCCACGCCATTGACCCGTGTACCATCGGCACTGCCCAGGTCACGCAACAGCACGCGCTCGCCGTGCACTTCCACGCGGGCGTGCTGTTCGGCGAAGGCCGGTTCATTGATCTCGATGTCAGCGTCGCCACCGCGGCCGATCAGGCGGGACCGCGACAGCGTGAAGCTGCGGCCATGGTGCAGGCCACCGACACCGCGCAGCAGGCGCTGCTGCTCATTGGTGCCGTCACCGCTGTTCGGTGCGGGGGCCTGCAGCAGGCTCTCCACCTCGCCCTGCAGGACCATTTCCACGCCGTCCACATACACCGCATCGCCCGCACGCAGCAGCGCCATGCGCCGCACCGGGCGACCGTTCACATGAATGCCGCGGATACCGTTGCCGACCTGCAGCCAGAGGCCGCGATCATCCACGCAGAACTGCGCCAGCAGCAGGGCACCGTGGCCGGCGTCGCCGAGCCTCACACTGCCATTGGCCTGGCGCACGATGCGTTGCACCCCGGGCCGCAGCGGCTGGTCGGGCTGTTGTTGTTGGCTGAAGTGAACAAGCAGGTTCTGCACGCGGCGCAGCCTAGCAGGTTGGTCGCCCACGAAGAAGAACCCACGATGAGTGCTTGGCGCGAAGGCCCTCGATGCGCACAATGCTCGCCCTCATTGATCATCCCCGCTTTGCGCCAGGAGCCTGCATGTCCACCATCGATGTCCGCCACGCCCACGCCCTGCCCGATGCACAGGCGCGCGCCGCGATCGAACAGGTCGCCGCCAAGCTGTCCGAGCGCTTCGGCCTGAAGTCGTCCTGGACTGCCGACGTACTGAATTTCTCCGGCAGCGGCGTGGACGGTGCGATCGAACTGCAGCCGGGCGCCGTGCGCGTCACGGCCAAGCTGGGCTTCCTGCTGTCGGCGATGAAGGGCATGGTCGAAGGCGAGATCCAGCGCGTTCTGAAGGAAAAGCTGGGCTGAACCCCGGCGGCGGCCATCACGGCCGTGCAACGCCAACGCGCGCTACTCTCGGGGCAGGCCCAACTCCCACGGGAAGTGCGATGAACCACTACGAGAACGACGACCGCCGCAACGACGACGCCTCTTTCGGTGACCAGGCCGAGCGCTTCTCGCGCAAGCTGAGTGACTCGGCGCAACAGGTCTGGTTGGCCGGCCTGGGCGCTCTTGGCCGTGCACAGGCCGAAGGCAGCCGATTCTTCGACGGCCTGGTGAAGGAAGGCGAAGCCTGGGAAGCCCGCCGCCGTGAACGCAACAGCGAACAGGGCCCGGGCTGGCGCGACAACGTTGAAACGTCGCTGGACGAGGCCCGCGAGAAGGCTTCCGGTACCTGGAACAAGGTCGAAAAAGCGTTCGACGACCAGGTGCAGGGCGTACTCAAGCGCCTGCACGTGCCCACCGCCGACGAGGTGACTGCGCTGGAGGCGCGCATCGACGCACTGCAGGCACGCCTGGCCAAGCTGGAGAATCGCGACGCCTCGGGCGCTGATGCACCTGCACCGGGCAGCCATCAGTCGCCAGGCAGCGTGCCCTGACCGACCATTGTTGCAATGCAATAAATTTTGATTGACAATCGCGAGCAACCCGCCAATCGCTTCGGCTGCCGTTTGTTCCCTCCCCTCACGGCTTCAGGATTGGCGGGTTTTTCGTGCCTGCGGTATTCCGAATTGCGTGCTCCATCACGCTTCCTGTCAGGAACCTCCTGACTCAGCGGCACGGCGCGACCTTTACACTGTCGCCTTCGCATTCGCCCCTTCCGCGCACCTCCTGCATGCTCCCTTGGATCCTGGCCCTGCTGTCGGCCCTGCTTACCTGTTCCCTGGCTGTTGTCTATCTGTGGTGGATCAAGCGGCGGCAAAAGGAGATGCAACTCGGCCTGCAGGCCCTGGCGGGCATGCACTGGCGCGAGTTCTCGGTACTGGTCAAGCGCATGCTGCGCGAGCAGCGCGGCCTGCGCGAACTGGATGACCCGGGCGAGGAATCCCGTGAGCCCAGCAGCGATTTCCTGCTCAGCGACGGCCCCAACAGCTGGCTGGTCTCGTGCAAGCACGGCTTGGCCTATCGCATCGGCACCGCCGCGGTGAACGAACTGGGCGCGGCCGCGCGCCTGGCCGGCGCCCGCGGCGGCGTGCTGCTGACCGAAGGCCGGATGGAACGCGACGGCCGCAGCGCCGCCGAAAAGCAGGCCGTCGAGGTGCTGGACGGCCCGCGCCTGTGGCCGTTGCTGCAGCCCTATCTACCGGCGGAAATCGAAACCCGTGTGCGCGCCAGCGCCCGCCATGAAGCCCTGCGCCGCATTGCCATAGCCGCGCTCGCCGCGGTGACGCTGGGCCTGCTGGTGGGATTGAGCCTGCAAGGGCTGCATGTGCAGGACGCCCCGCCCGTTGCCGAGGTGGCGGTCGTCCCCGCGCCGGTTGCGCCTGCGGTTGAAGCGGCGCCCGAACCGGCGCCGGCCCCCGCCACCACGACGCCGGCCGCTGCGCCTGCGCCGGCCACGCCCTCAACCGATGCGCGCAGCAATCCCAACCCGGATGCCGCCACGCTCGAGCGCTTCCAGGCCGATCTGTCCCGTGCCTTGGCTGGCAAGCCCGGCATCGCCAGCGGTGTCTGGCTGACCCGGCAGACGCTGGCGATCAACCGCACCGGCGAGCTGGACGCGGTGTGGCCGCAGGTCTGCGAGGAAGTGCTGCACTACCCCGCCCTGCGTAACGTGCGCATCCAGCTCAACGCCCGCCCTGGCGTGGATGAGCCCGTACGCTGGCGGCAGTGCGCTACGTATTGATTGGGGTGTCTGTAGATCCACGCCATGCGTGGATGCCTCTGTAGCGTCGAGCCACGCTCGACTCATCGCGCATCGCGCGAACAGCAGCCGAGCATGGCTCGGCTCTACATGGCGCCTGCTCAGCCCAATGCCGCGAGATGGGCGATGTAACTGGAGCGCGATTCACCTGCCGCTCTGGCCTGCGCATCCAGCCTCGCCAGGATCCGGCGTGGCAGGCTGATATTGACCCGCTCGATGGTGTCGTCCAGCAGGGCCGGATCAATGCAGATGTACGCAAGAATCCAACGGATGTCCTTGGATGCCTCGGCGGCGATTTTCTGTGGCGCGGAAGGTGTCGGAATCGAGCGCTCGTCATCCAGGGCCGCATCAATCCAGGCGAGCGCAGCCTCCTCGGCAGCGCTGAGCGCATCCTCAAGCGTGTCGGCCGCCGAGAAGCACCCCGGCAGATCCGGAACGACCACACCCCACGCGGTGCGCTCATCGCCTGCCTCGATCAAGACTGGATATCGCATGGGCCCTCCTACGTCAGTCCTGCGAGCTTCCGCAACGCCTGCACCAGCCCTTCCCCAGATCCTTCCTAGGGTGAGGCACGGTGATGATGTGGGGGTGCTGCGGGTGCACGAATACATGATGGGATCCGCGAATCCGGCGACAGGTCCAACCTGCCGCCTCCAGATCCCGGATGAGGTCCCTGCTCTTCATGCGGGGACGATACACATCGTACACACGCCCCGACAGAGTTCAAGGCGACAGCGTGTCCCGAGCGGGGTCGACCCTACCTTGCCCCAGGCGCAAAGCGCGCCACCAGGTCCCAGGCGTCGCCGAGGAACACCTGACGCACACGGGTGATCGGCTGTTCGCCGCGCCAGGTCAGGCGCTCGATCACCAGACAGGCGGTGCCGGGCTTCACGTCCAGCAGCTTGGCGGTGGCGGTATCCGCGCCCCAGGCACTGATGCGGTGCTGGGCACGGGTCCACGAGACGTTCTGCAGCAGCCAGCTGCCCGGCGCGGTGGTACTGAAATCGACCTCCAGCACCTCGGGCACGCCCACCGGGCTGATCAGGCGATGCTCCAGCGCCAGCGGGCGGCCGTCGGCCAGGTGCAGGCAGCGCATCGCCAGCAGCATTTCGCTGCCGGCCAGCTCGACTTCACCGGCATTGCCGGCATCTGCAAGGCGCAGGTCGCGCTGCAGCAGGCGATACGCGTACTGATGGCCACGCGAACCCACTTCCATCGCGATATCGGGAATCTCCAGCGCCACCTGCTCCAGGTGCGGGGGCTGCCGCGCCACGAACGAACCAGCGCGGCGGCGACGCTCGATCATGCCGCTCTCGGCCAGCGCGGTCAGCACCTTGTTCACGGTCATCCGCGAGCAGCCGTACTGCTCCATCAGCTCGTGTTCGTACGGAATACGGAAGCCCGGCGCCCACTCTCCGCTGAGGATGCGGCTTTCCAGATCGCTGCGGATACGCTGGTTGAGCGTGGCGGACTTGCTGGCCTTCACGTGATGGGGTCTCGGTGGCGGGAGGCGATCAGCCCAGCACGCCACGCAGGGCGGCAGCGAAGGCGGTGGTGATCGCCTCGCGCTGCAGGTGGCGGCCGTCGGCCACGCACTGGCGGCCATGGCGCCAGACCGATCGCAGCGCGCCATTACGTGCGGCGAACACCCAGCTGTCAAGCCATGCGTCATCCTGCCGCGCCTGTAGCGCGGGGTGTGCGGCATCCAGCTCGACCAGGTCGGCACTGGCGCCAACCTGCAGCCCGGCGGCCACGCCCAACGCCTGTGCACCGCCGTGCAGCGCACCCTCGAACAGGAAGCGGCCGGTGCTGCGGGTGGCATCCGGGGCCAGTACGTTGCGCCCGCGCAAGGTCAGGCGCTGACCGTACTCAAGCAGGCGCAGTTCTTCAGCCGCGTCGATCAGCACATTGGAATCGGAACCGACACCGAAGCGCCCGCCCTCGCGCGCGAACGCCTGCATCGGGAACAGGCCGTCGCCAAGGTTGGCTTCGGTGATCGGGCACAGGCCGGCCACCGCCTGGCTGGCCACGATGGCGGCGCGCTCATCGTCGGTGATGTGGGTGGCGTGCACCAGGCACCAGCGCGCATCCACCGGCGCATGGTCGTACAGCCACTGCACCGGGCGCTGGCCGCTCCAGGCCAGGCAGGCCTCCACCTCGCGCACCTGTTCGGCGATGTGGATGTGCACCGGGCCGTCGGTAAGCGGCAGCAAAGCACTCAATTCCTCGCCGGTGACTGCACGCAGGCTGTGCGGGGCAATGCCGAGCACCGCATCGGGCAGCGCGGCCAAAGACGGCTTCGCGGCGTCCAGCAGCTGCGCGAAGCCGTCCACGTCGTGGATCAGGCGTCGCTGCGCGGGGTTCGGTGCCGCCCCGCCGAAATCGGCATGCGCATAGAACACCGGCAGCAGGGTCAGCCCGATGCCGGTCTGGTCGGCCGCCGCCGCAATCCGCGCGCTCATCTCGGCACGGTTGGCATACGGCCGGCCGTCAGCATCGTGGTGCAGGTAGTGGAATTCACCGACGCGGGTGAAGCCGCTTTCCAGCATTTCCATGTAGGCCTGGGCGGCGATGGCCTGCACCGCGTCCGGGCGCAGATGGGCCAGGAAGCGATACATCAGCTCGCGCCAGCTCCAGAAGCTGTCACCGTCGCCGCCGCCGATCTCGGTCAGCCCGGCCATGCCGCGCTGGAAGGCGTGGCTGTGCAGATTGGGAAGGCCCGGCACCAGGATGCCGGCGCGGGTGTCGCCCGCCTGCGCGCCCTGCCCCGTACTGATCGCCGTGAAGCGACCGTCCTGCACCTGCAGGCGGACATCGCGGGCCCAACCCTCGACCAGCAGGGCGTGGGCGGCATGGAAACTGTGCGGGGAACGCGAATCGGACATGGCTGGACAACCCGAAATGGACGCCTATATTGTATAGACATATAAGCACAGCCGCGTTGTGGATGCCATGCACGTCGATACCCTCTGGTCCAACGTTCACCTGATCACCCTCGATGGCGAGGGGCTGGGTGTCATCCGCGATGGCGTACTGGCCTGCGCCAACGGCCGCATCGTCCATGTCGGCGCGGCCGGCAGCGATGCCCACCTGCAGCCGACCACCCGCATCGACGGCGAAGGCCGCTGGATTTCGCCGGGCCTGATCGACTGCCACACCCACCTGGTCTACGCCGGCAACCGCGCCAACGAGTTCGAGCAGCGCCTGCAGGGCGTCAGCTATGCCGACATCGCCCGTGCCGGCGGCGGCATCGTCTCCACCGTGCGCGCCACCCGCGCCGCCACGCCGGAACAGCTGGCCCGCGAAAGCCGCCCACGGTTGCTGGCGATGCGCGCCGAGGGCGTGACCACCCTCGAGATCAAGTCCGGCTACGGCCTGACCCTGCCCGACGAACGCAAGCAGCTGCAGGTGGCGCGTGCGCTGGGCGAGGAATGCAGGGTCAACGTGGTGACCACCTTCCTCGGTGCGCACGCGATTCCGCCGGGCCGTGAAGCACAGGAGTACACCGACGAGGTGTGCAATGTGATGATCCCGGCCATCGCCGCCGAAGGCCTGGCCGAAGCAGTGGATGTGTTCTGCGAGAACATCGCGTTCTCGCCGGCGCAGGCGCGGCAGGTCTTCGAAGCGGCGCGCGCCAACGGGCTGGCGGTGAAGATCCACGCCGAGCAGCTGAGCAACCAGCATGGCGCCGAACTGGCCGCCGGCTTCGGTGCACTCTCGGCCGACCATATCGAACACCTGGACGATGCCGGCATCGCCGCGATGGCCGCGGCGGGTACCGTGGCGGTGCTGCTGCCCGGCGCCTTCTATTTCACCCGCGATACCACCCTGCCACCGATCGCGGCGCTGCGTGCGGCCGGCGTGCCGTTGGCACTGGCCACCGACAGCAATCCGGGCACCTCGCCACTGACCAGCCCGCTGCTGGCGATGAACATGGGCGCCACCCTGTTCCGCCTGACCGTGGACGAATGCATCGCCGGCTTCACCCGTGAAGCGGCGCGCGCTCTGGGCCATGGCGACCGCATCGGCCGCCTGGCCGTGGGCATGGACTGCGATCTGGCGATCTGGGACATCGACGCCCCCGCCGATCTGGTTTATCGCATTGGATTCAACCCGCTGCACGCGCGCGTGGTGCGCGGACAGCCCGACCTGCCTGCCTCCTGGAGCAACACATGAGCAACACCCTGGTTCTTCGCCCCGGCCATGTCACCCTCGCCCAGTGGCGGCAGGCCTATCGCGGTGCGCCGCTTGCACTGGACCCGGCCGCGCTGCCGGTGGTGCGCGCCAGTGCGGCGACCGTGGCTGCCATCGTCGCCAAGGGCGCGCCGGTCTATGGCATCAACACGGGCTTCGGCAAGCTGGCCAGCGTGCGCATCGAGCGCGAGGACCTGGCCACCCTGCAGCGGAACATCGTGCTCTCGCACGCTGCCGGTGTTGGCGAGCCGATGCCCGCCAGCGTGGTGCGCCTGATGATGGCGCTGAAGCTGGTCAGCCTGGCGCAGGGTGCTTCGGGCATCCGCGAGGAAACCCTGCTGCTGCTGGAAGCAATGCTGGTCAAGGGCGTGCTGCCGGTGGTGCCCGCACAGGGCTCGGTGGGTGCCTCGGGTGACCTGGCGCCGCTCTCGCACCTGGCCAGCGTGATGCTGGGCGTCGGCGAAGCCTTCATCGGTGACGAACGCCTACCGGCGGTCGACGCACTGGCACGTGTCGGCCTGCAACCGATCGAGCTGGGCGCGAAGGAAGGCCTGGCCCTGCTCAACGGCACCCAGTTCTCCACCGCCTATGCGCTGGCCGGCCTGTTCGAGATCGAAACCGTGTTCCAGGCCGCGTTGGTCACCGGCGCGCTGTCGGTGGAAGCGGCCAAGGGCTCGGATACCCCGTTCGATCCGCGCATCCATGCCCTGCGTGGCCAGCGCGGGCAGATCGCCACCGCCGCCACCCTGCGCACGTTGATGCAGGGCTCGGACATCCGCGAATCGCATCGTGACAACGACGTACGCGTGCAGGATCCGTACTGCCTGCGCTGCCAGCCGCAGGTGATGGGCGCGGCGCTGGACATCCTGCGCCAGGCCGCGACCACGCTGGAAATCGAAGCCAACGGCGTCTCCGACAATCCGCTGGTGTTCACCGACACCGGCGAAGCACTGTCCGGCGGCAACTTCCACGCCGAACCGGTGGCCTTCGCCGCCGACATGCTGGCGATGGCGGTGTGCGAGATCGGTTCGATCAGCGAGCGCCGCCTGGCGATGCTGGTCGACCCGGCGCTGTCCGGCCTGCCGGCGTTCCTGACCCCACGCCCGGGCCTGAATTCCGGCTTCATGATTCCACAGGTGACCGCCGCCGCGCTGGTCTCGGAAAACAAGCAGCGCGCCTACCCGGCCAGCGTCGATTCGATCCCGACCTCGGCCAATCAGGAAGACCATGTGTCGATGGCCGCACACGGTGCGCGCCGCCTGATGCAGATGGCCGAGAACGCCGCCAACGTGATCGGCATCGAGCTGCTGGCCGCCGCGCAGGGCTGCGACTTCCACGCGCCGCTGCGCTCCAGCACCGCGCTGGAAGCCGTGCGCGCCACCCTGCGTGCACAGGTGCCGACGCTGGAAGAAGACCGCTACTTCCACCCGGACATGGTGACCGCCACGAATCTGGTGCGCAGCGGCGCGCTGGCGCAGGGCTTGGCCGGGCTTCTGCCAACCGTGGAACCGCAGGCATGAGTGCCCATCCCGAATGGCTGACGGTGCACGAAGGCGATGCCCCGTTGATCGTCAGCTTCCCGCATACGGGCAGCGAACTGCCGCACGACCTGATCGGCGACTACCACTCACCGTGGCTGGCCCGCCGCGATGCCGACTGGTGGGTGCACGAACTGTACGACTTCGTGCGCGGCATGGGCGCGACCACGGTGCGCTCGGCGATCTCACGTTCGGTGATCGATCTCAATCGTGATCCCAGCGGTGTGTCGCTGTACCCAGGCCAGAACACCACCGGCCTGTGCCCGCTGACCACCTTCGACAACCAGCCGCTGTACCACGCCGGCCGCGAGCCGGATGAAACGGAAATCGCCCGTCGCCGCGACACGTATTTCCTGCCTTACCACGATGCGCTGGCTTCGCAGATCACGCGCCTGCGTGAACGCCACGGCACCGTGGTGGTGTACGACGCGCATTCGATCCGCTCGCATATCCCGCACCTGTTCGACGGCGAGCTGCCGCAGTTCAACCTGGGTACCGCCGGCCCCTCCGGCGCTCCGGACACCTCCTGCGACAACGCGTTGAGCGATGTGGTGGAGAACCTGCTGAAGATCAGTGGCATGAGCCAGGTGCGCAACGGCCGCTTCAAGGGCGGCTGGATCACCCGCCACTACAGCAACGTCGCCGGCGGCGTGCACAGCCTGCAGATGGAACTGGCCTGCCGCGGCTACATGCACGAACCCCTGCCGGACCAGGTGGACGAGCACAGCTGGCCCACCCCGCTCGACCCCGACCACGCCGCACCGCTGCGCCACACCCTGGCGCAGGTGCTCAACGCCTGCCTTGAATTCGCTACGAACCGGAGCGCCGCATGACCCGCAACGACCCGACCCGCACCATTGCCGCGCCCACCGGCACCACGCTCAACGCCAAGAGCTGGCTGACCGAAGCGCCGCTGCGCATGCTGATGAACAACCTGCACCCGGACGTGGCCGAACGGCCGCAGGAACTGGTGGTGTACGGCGGCATCGGCCGCGCCGCGCGCGACTGGGAGAGCTTCGACGCCATTGTCGAAACGCTCAAGCGCCTGGACGACGACCAGACCCTGCTGGTGCAGTCGGGCAAGCCGGTGGGCGTGTTCCGCACCCACGCCGATGCGCCGCGCGTGCTGATCGCCAATTCCAACCTGGTGCCGCGCTGGGCCAACTGGGACCACTTCAACGAGCTGGATAAAAAGGGCCTGGCCATGTACGGCCAGATGACCGCCGGCAGCTGGATCTACATCGGCGCGCAGGGCATCGTACAGGGCACCTACGAGACCTTCGTGGAAATGGGACGCCAGCACTTCGGTGGCGACCTGACCGGGAAGTGGCTGTTCACCGGCGGCCTGGGCGGCATGGGTGGCGCGCAGCCGCTGGCTGCCGTAATGGCCGGCGCTTCCTGCCTGGCCGTCGAGTGCCGCAAGAGCAGCATCGACATGCGCCTGCGCACCGGCTACTTGGATACCTGGACCGACAACCTGGACGAAGCGCTGCGGCTGATCGATGAATCGTGCAAGGCCGGTACGCCGAAGTCGGTGGGCCTGCTCGGCAACGTCGCCGACGTACTGGCTGAACTGCTCAAGCGCGGCGTGAAGCCGGACCTGCTGACCGATCAGACCTCCGCGCACGACCCGGTGAACGGCTACCTGCCGCAGGGCTGGACGGTCGAGCAGTGGGATGAGAAACGTGTCTCCGCGCCCAAGGAAGTGGAGAAAGCCGCGCGCGCGTCGATGGCCAACCACATCCGCGCCATGCTTGGCTTCCACGCGCTGGGCGTGCCGACCGTGGACTACGGCAACAACCTGCGGCAGATGGCACTGGAGGAAGGCGTGGCCAATGCCTTCGACTTCCCCGGTTTCGTGCCGGCCTACATCCGCCCGCTGTTCTGCCGCGGCATCGGCCCGTTCCGCTGGGCCGCACTGAGCGGCGATCCGGAAGACATCGCCAAGACCGATGCCAAGGTGAAGGAACTGATTCCGGACAACCCGCACCTGCACCGCTGGCTGGACATGGCTGCCGAGAAGATCAAGTTCCAGGGCCTGCCCGCGCGCATCTGCTGGGTGGGTCTGGGTGACCGCGATCGCCTCGGCCTGGCCTTCAACGAGATGGTGGCCAACGGCGAGCTGAAGGCGCCGGTGGTGATCGGCCGCGACCACCTGGACAGCGGCAGCGTTGCCTCGCCGAACCGCGAAACCGAAGCGATGGCCGACGGTTCCGATGCCGTGTCCGACTGGCCGCTGCTGAACGCCCTGCTCAACACCGCCAGCGGCGCCACCTGGGTGTCGCTGCACCATGGCGGCGGCGTCGGCATGGGCTTCTCGCAGCACGCCGGCATGGTGATCGTCTGCGACGGCACCGAAGCGGCGGCCAAACGGATTGGCCGCGTGCTGTGGAACGACCCCGCGACCGGCGTGATGCGCCATGCCGATGCGGGCTATGAGATCGCAATCGACTGCGCGAAGGAAAAGGGACTGGATCTGCCGGGCATCCTCGGCTGATCGCAGGGGTGCCGGCCAGCGGCCAGCACTACCGGAAGGCACCTGTAGAGCCGAGCCATGCTCGGCTCAATGCTTCCAGGGAAGGCAGCCGAGCATGGGCTCGGCTCTACATGATTGGGTCCTTCGGATCACTTCCGGGCCAGCGGTTTCACATTGTTCGCATAGCGTGGAAACGCAGGCGCGGCGAACTCCCTCAGCATGTGCAGGTGCGGCTGAAGCTTGAACCTGCGCAGATTGCCAATGGCTACTTCGCCGCCGCAAACCAGCGCTGGCTCAAAGCCATACATCTCATCCGCCATCAAGTGCCCGCAAGTGCTCACAACCCTGTCGAAAGGCAGCTCTTCGGCCCCATCCATCAGATCAAAGTCGTCAAGCTCCGCGCAAGCGAAGAATGCCTTGATGCCACCCTCCTGCCGTGCGAGAGACTTGGGTCTCAAACAGTTCTGAAGAGCAAATACTTCACTGCGGATCGGATCGATGCTCACGCCAGCGCCTGATGCTTCGCCGCACAGGTAGAGCCGTCCAAACCCGCTTCTGGCAAACACATGGTAGGTATCGATCAGGGGAAATGGCGTACCAGACAACCACATGTGCATCAGGCCTTCGTAGTCCTCGGGATTCACCGTCCACAGCCGTCCATTGCCATAGTTCGCCCATCCATCCCGACGCCAATAGCTCAAGAGCGAATCAGGCAAGATGCCCGCCCACTTGGAGAACGCGGTCTCTGGCACCGGATCGTGTTCAGTTGCCTCACCGAAGCTCTCGATGAAGAGCGCGAAATCTTCATCATCTTCCATTGTCCCTCCCATCTTGGACTGTTTCGTCGGCGTGGACTGAGGCGCTCTTATATCTGGTGCTTCATCAGATTCTAAGAGCTGTTTACGACAGACCATTGGAAATTCATTCATTCACATTGCCGCCAGCCCCGCTTGACCCGCTCTCCCGCCGTGACCAACATGCGCCATCACCGCTGACGGATCACCGCGATGTACCGCACCCTTGCTGCCGCATTGCTCTGTGCCCTGTTCGCCGTTCCGATCGCTTCTGCACGTGGCGCTCCCGGCACTCTCTCTGCTCAGCTCGACACCCAACTGCAGGCCAACCGCGAGCGCTACGGCATCGCCGGCCAGGCGGTACTGGTCGCACACAATGGCCAAGTGCTCTACCAGGGCGCCAGCGGCGAGCGCGACCCGGCCACGCATGCACCGGCCACCGTCGATACCATCTTCGCCGCGCAGTCGATGGCCAAGCTGCTGACCAGCACGCTGGTGATGCAACTGGTGGATCAGGGCAAGGTGGATCTGGATGCCCCGGCCAGTCGCTATGTGCCGGACCTGCCATCAGCATGGCAGACCATTCACGTACGCGATTTCCTCAACCACAGCTCGGGTATCGGCGAGTATTACGACCGGGTGGACAACCGCTGGGTGAGCAAGGGCTACACCGGAGTGGCGCCGGACCTTGCAGCAGCGCTGAAGGTGGCCGGCGCGACACCGATGCAGTTTGTCACCGGCAGCCGCGTGCAGTACACCCAGGCCAACTACCTGGTGCTGACCGCCTTGCTGGAAGCGCATTACCGCAAGCCCTACCCGGCCATCGCGCGCGAACGCATCCTGCTGCCATTGAAGATGACCAGTACCTCGTGGGGCATCACCAGCGTGCCGGCGCAGCGCGCGGCGGTGCCGTACATCGGCAAAGACGGCGCATTGCAGCCGGCCAATGAAGCCCCCTGGCCGAACTACGGTTGGGGACACGCCGACCTGCAGACCACCGTGGGCGACATGAACCGTTTCCTGCAGGCGCTGGCGACCGGCAAGCTGCTGCGCACGGCGACCCTGGAAAAACTCTGGCAGCCGCAGAAACTGGCCGGCGGTGGCAGCAATTTCTTCTCCACCGGTTGGGATACCACCCGCAGCGACGGCTACACCCAGGTCGGCCACGATGGCGGCACCCGTGTACGTGCGCGGCTGGCCTACAAGGGCACGCTGGCCAACGGCTACTGGGTGTTCGTGTACCTGACCAACGGCAGCGCACGCAATGTCTGGTCGAGCACGCTGGTGGAGAGCACGATGGCGGTCGCCGCACCGCGGGAGTTCCCGCATGCGGTGCTGTCCGAGCGGCTGATCGCGTATGCGCTGGATGACAGTGAGGATGCGGCAGAAGCAGTGCATCGCTGGCTGCGCGACAGCAATAAGGTTGCTGCCAGCGAACTGGAACGCGCGATCAATGCCGATGCGTACGCGGTCCGCGAAAGCCTCGGGGCACGCAAGGCGGTGAAGGTGTTCGCTCTCAATACCGAGCTGTATCCGAATTCGGCCAATGCGTGGGACAGCCTCGCGGAATGCCACGCCGCGCTGGGTGAGAGGGAAACGGCTGACCGGCTGTATGCAAAGGCCAAGGCGCTGGCGAAGCCGGCTCTGTAGAGTCGAGCCGTGCTCGACTCCGGGACACAGAGGCAGTCGAGCAAGGCTCGACTCTACAGAAAGCGAAAGACAGTCGAGCAAGCTCGACTCTACAAGGAGCGCGGGCGGCCATACGCCGCCGATGGGTGACGTGACGTCGCCGACCTGTTAACTTGCGCGCCACTTTCGTGGTTTACAGCATTCCCGCATGTCGCTCTCGTCGTACCGCCCCGCCCCGTCGCTGTTGTTCCTGGCCGTTTCTCTTGGCCTCTCCTCCACCGCCGCTGCGGCCCCGCAGGCCACCACGCTGGATGCGGTGCAGGTCACCGCCGCCGATGCCAGCGCCCAGGCGCGCGAGGCGCTGAAGCGCGTACCCGGCGCCAGCAACGTCATCGACGTGGCCAAGGCGGACAGCCGGCTGTCCAGCAGTGCCGATGTGCTGGCCTACCAGCCGGGCATCAGCGCGCAGTCGCCGGGCAACGAAGGCACCAAGATTTCGATCCGTGGCTCAGGCATCAACCGGGGCCCGGGCGCGCATGCCTCGGGTATTGCGGTGTCGATCGACGGCCTGCCACTGACCGGCCCGGGCGGCACGCCCTACGAGCTGCTGGAATCGCTGTGGCTGTCCCGCGTGGAAGTACTGCGCGGCGCCAACGGTTTCGAGCATGGCGCGCTGGCACTGGGCGGTGCCATCGACTACATCAGCCGCAGCGGCCGTGATTCGGCGGGCGTGCAGCTGCACTACGAAGCCGGCAGCCGTGGCTACCAGAAGCGCGGCATCAGCTGGGGCGGCGTCAGTGGCGATGTCGATTACTTCCTGGCCTACACCGATACCGAGTTCGATGGCTATCAGCGCCATGCGCGCGGCGACGGCAAGGGCGCGATGGCCAACATCGGCTGGCAGATCACGCCCGACCTGCAGACACGCTTCTTCGTGCGCTACCGCGAAACCAATCACGAAACACCCGGTCGCCTGACCCGCGATCAGATCCGCAATGACCCGCACGCGGCGAACCCAGCCAACCTGGCCATCGATGCACGTCGCCCGCAGCCCGGCAGCACGTGGGTGGGCAACGTCACCACGCTGCAGATCGATGAGGATTCCTCGCTGCAGGCGGGACTGGTCTATCACAAGTACCCGATGGACTTGAACGAGAGCCTGTACCGCCAGCAGCTGGACTACGCCAACCTCAACGCCACACTGGACTACCGCCACCGCCACCGGCTGTTCGGCCTGGACAGCGAAACCACGGTCGGCCTGCGCGTCACCCACGATCTGGACGCCGATGTGCGCGAGTCGCTGCGTTTTGCCAGCAACGGCTATGCCGCCGGCACGCGCACACGTGACTTCCGCCACCACGGCACCGACAGCACCCTGCACGTCAGCAACACCCTCTCCTTCAATGACCGCCTGCGCATGCAGACCGGGCTGGCGCTGATCAACACCCGCCGCGATGTGCAGGTGACCTGGCCAATCAGCGGCGGCCGCCTGCGCGACCGCGACTGGGACTACGCGCCCCGACTGGGCTTCACCTGGCAGCACAGCGCGCAGACCCAGTGGTTCGGCAACCTCAGCCGCTCGGTGGAAGCACCGCATCCGTGGTCGATGATCTGGGGTTCCAACCAGTACTTCGGGCCGGGCAATGGCCCGTCCACCGGCCGCCAGCGCGCGCCGGTACCGATGCAGAACCAGACCGCCACCACGCTGGAACTGGGCGCGCGCGGTGACGCGGCGCTGGGCCGCTGGGAACTGACCGGTTACTACGCACACGTGAACAACGAACTGCTGAGCGTCGAGCTGCAGCCGGTGCCGAACCTGTTCATCGCCGAGAACAACGCCAGCCCCACCGTGCACCGCGGCATCGAAGCCGGATTGGACAGCACCCTGTGGCAGACTGCACCGGGCCGCGTGTCGCTGCGCCAGGCGTACACCTTCAGCGACTTCCGCTATCGCCACGATGCGCGTTTCGGCAGCAACCGCCTGCCCGGCCTGCCGCGCCACGCTTACCAGGCCGAGCTGCGCTTCGATCACGCGTCCGGCCTGTACGCTGCGCTCAATACCGAATACGCCTCGCGCATCGCCGTGGACTACGCCAATAGCTACTGGGCCGACAGCCATGTGATCTTCGGCAGCCGCATCGGCTACGACGCACCCGGCGGTCGCTGGCAGGCCTGGGCGGAGATGCGCAACATCGGCAACCGCCACTACGCCGCCACGGTCACGCCGGGCTACAACGATGCCGGCAAGGATATTGCCCGCTCGACGCCGGGCGAAGGCCGTGGCATCTACGCTGGTGTGCGTTTGCGCTTTGACTGATGACCGCAGGCGGCGCCGGGTGTGATCCAGCGCCGCCGTTTCAATGTCAGCTGATGCGCCACGCCGGCAGGCGCTCGCTGCGTTTCCAGATGGAAGGCGCGAAGCCGATCAGCACCATCGCCGCCAGCCACTTCGGTGAGGTAGTGAGCAGTGTCGATGTGAGCGAGCCATCGACGGGGGCGGCCATTTCCTGCCACGGGTTGTAGCCCAGGTAGACGACGCTGCCAGCCCACCACAGCAACGCCACACCGACACCCACCAGCAACAGGGCCAGCGTGCGGCAGGTCCATCGTTGCGAGGTGGTGCCCCATTCGCGGGATACCGCCACCAGCAGGCCCACCACCAGCAGCGAAATCAGGGCCACCAGGCCGATATCGACCTTGGGCCCAATACGCTCATAAGTGCAGGTGCGGCATTGCGCCTCTTCCGCGGCAGTAGCGGCTTCGGCGCCATCGGCCTGCCCGGCTGCAGGCTGTGCCAGTGCTGCAAACGGCAACAACACAGCCAGCAGCGTCACCATGATCCAACGAAACAACATCCTGTTCCTGCGTGCAGCGACATCCATGCGCTCTTCCTCGTCAGTGGTTGTACGTCCAGGGCCGCAGTACGCGGCCGTCCCATACGCCGCCCAGACCCCGTTCCGGGGGTTCGGCCATCCAGCGTCCTTGTTCCCGATGCAGTACGACAAGCTCCCGGTAGACGAAATCGTCGGAACACGAATCCCAGGCGACCGCGATCATAGCCCACTGCCCATCGACGCTGAAAACGGGCCGGGTCAGATAGACGACGTGGTCGTATGTCCGAGTCGGCCGATGCACCGTTGTCCCGCACCCCTGCTCCCGCAGCGCTCGAAGCCCCGCGCTGTCCATCCGCTGCGCACCGGCCAATGCGGCCGCAGGCACTGGCGTGGAACGGTGATTGGCGGGAACCAGGTCCGCCTGCAGCTGCAACCGCAGCGCATGGATGTCCTGGGGCCACCAATCGTCCAGCGGCAGGACCAGATCGTCCACCTCCTGGCAGGTGGAGGCACTGCTGCCCGGCCAGCAATAGGGCAAGGTCTGCTCCATCACGTAGATGTCCTCCCCCACCGGGTCGGTCAACTGTGGCTGCTCCTGCGGGCGCCATCGATCGACGCGCGTGGACGGCGTCTGCGGTGCGGTGGGCACCTCGCTCAGCGGCGATGGCAGAACTGGTGTTGGCTGCGGCTCTGGCGGGGGTGGAGGGGGGAAAGGCGGCCTCTGCCGGATCGCCAGCGCCATCGCCTCCGCCTCCATCTGCGCCGTTCCCAGGTTGACCAATGGCGGACCGATCGCCTGCTGCCACCTCGGGCGCAGGCTGCAGACTCCGGCCATGAGAGCCAAAGCCGACAGCGCCGCCGCCAACGACGCAATGCGTCGCCAGACGATCCGTTGTTGGCAGTCACGGTCCGGCTTGAACGAGGTATCTGTCATCACGACTCCGGCAACGCGGGCCACAGGCCGTGGCCAAAGCTCATATAGCGGACAGGATCCACTCGAACACGCTCCCATCCGCCCTTGCTGCGGTGCAGAAGGTAGAGGGCGCGCATCGCCGTTCCTCCACTGCACAGATCCGAGGCGATCGATGCCATTGCCCAGTTCCCGTCCAGGCTGAACACAGGACGCTGCAGATAGACAACGCCCAGATCCGGATTGCCCCGGCCACCCGTGCATCCCTCGACGCCGCGTGCGCGCCGTTGCTGAAGCTCGTCCCACGTCATCCGTTGCGCTCGCACATGTGCAAGCTCAAACGCGAGGTCGGGTACGCGTACAGCCCGGCGGTTCGCAACCTGCAGCACCGCCTCCAGATGCTGCTGAAGTTGAAAGGACGCCGCACTGTCATCATCGCGCCACTCGACGACGCTGTGACGAACCTGGCAGACCGGGACGGGGTCTCCTTCACCGCAGGAAGGCGCAGTCCATTCCATCACTGCAAATGGCATGTCGGGTTCCCAGCCGCGCGGCTCGAAGTGTGCTGGCGCGACATCTGCCAGTGGCACCTCCGCGGTCGCGAACCCACTGTTGCCGGTCAGCATCGGGGAGGAGACTGCCTTCATTGGAATCGGTGGTACTGGCGGCTTTCCTGGCGGTGTCGGTCGCAGGTCGATGAGCTCTGCCATCACCTCGGCCTGCATCCGTGCCGTTCCCAGATTGATCGGAGGCGGGCTGACATCCTGCCGCCACTGCGGGCGCACGCTGGCCATCAGCGCTGCGCCAGCAGCCACGAACAGGACGACCGCTGTCGTCAGGATGCGCTTCCGTGCAATGCGCTGTCGCATGAAGCTCCTCGAAGAAATGAAGCAGGTTGGGATATCGGCCGGGAACGTGGCGCTACAGCGCTTGAATGACCTGCAGCAGGTGGGTCGCTCCTGGCGCCAGCGCCTGCGCAAGCCAACCCAGCACAGCAAAGAACAGCAGCAGGCCGAGCAGCGGCCAGATCGTGTGCGTCACGCATACCCGCCACCATCCCTGCTCCTGCATGCCCTGCATGCGCCGGTACAGGCCACCGGCGATGGCGGCGTCCACCAGCAGCTCGGCCATCATCACCGGCGCCGCCCACACCACCCACACGCTGGCCAGCAGGACGGTCGCCACCAGCGCGACGATGCCGAGGATCGCGAGCAACGGCAGGCCCGCTTCGTCTTCGGCCAGGCCGGTCAACGGCAGCTCACCGGCATCGCCGCCGCTGACCCGCGCCGACTCATTCCACGAAGCTGACGCGCCGCCACCTCCGGAACGGCCACCGATGCCGTTCCACGGTGATTCCACGGCACTTCCGCGAGGCGATGGGCTGCCACTACCCACATCCGCCGACAGGCCATCCAGCACGTTGTCCCAGCGCCAGCGGATCCAGATCCACATCAGCAGCAGGAACACGCCATAGGCCAACAGCACGGCCATCGGGTAGCGAAGCAGCATTGCGTCGATACCGGCCAGACGCAGCAGATGCGAGGCAAGGAAACCGGCCGCACCGGTCAGGGCCACGATCAATGCCATCTGCAGGCGCGGCCAGCCGCGTTGCTGCAGATGCTGCCGCGCGCGCACGACTTCACTGCCGCGGTTCATCGGCAACTTCAACGGGCTGCGTGAAAAGAAACGGGTGCGTTTCATCGGCGCCGCTGGATGCCGAAGATCGTGCAGCGTGGAAGCTCGAAAACCTGATACTGCATGCGGACGTCCTTGCCGGGCACGCGTAAGCGGTGGTGGGCGGATTCTACCGCGGGCAGGTCCGCTGTCCAGACGGCGGACCTGTGCCATCGATCCTCAGCTGCGGTCGATGATCCGCACGATGCGACCGTCCTCAAAAGCGAACTCGCTGCGTCCCTGCAGGGCCAGTTCCGTGCCCGCACTGGGACCATCGGGAATGTCCTGCGCGAACACGCCACGCCAGCCGATCCTGGCCAGCGCCATGCCATCCTCGAAGGTCAACTCGAGCAACCGCTGCTCGCGCTCGCGGAACAGCGGCGCCGATTGCCGTGCCAGTTCGCCGAAGGCATCGATGCCTTCGGTGACCATCGTCAGCTGGCTGCCGCTGTGGTTCTCGAAACGCACGTTATGCGCCAGCACCGCCAGCATGGCGTCGATGTCGAAGCGGTTGTAGGCCTGCAGGTAGTGCTCGATCAGGTGGCGGCAGTGCGATTCGTCCATGGCGGCGTCCAGTCAGGGCCTGCGCCGAGTCTCCCGCGACCGTGCCGCCGGATCAAGGCCGCGCGGCGGCTTTCAACAACTGCGCGGCCACCTGGTCGAACGGGGCGATGTCCTGCAGTGCGCGGCACATCGCCACCGCACCTTCCACGCTGGCGATCACCAGACTGGCCAGCCCACCCGCGGCGGCCGGATCGTGTCCGTCGGCGACGAACGCTGCGGCCAGATGGCCCTGCCAGCGCGCGAATACCTCTGCAGCTGCCGCGCGCGGCTGGCTCGGTACGGCCTCCACCGGCTCCTCCACCGCAGCGGCCAGCACCGGGCAGCCGGCGCGGAACCCGGAGCGCAGCAGGCGCTCGCGCCACATCGTCAGGAACTGCTGCAGGCCCTGCACCGCCCCACCCTTCAGCAGTTCCACCAGCAACGCTTCGACCTTGTCGCCGGCCATGTGGGTGGCACGCGCCAACAGCTCCTGCTTGCCGCCCGGAAAGTGGTGATAGGTGGAGCCCAGCGGTGCCTCGGCCAGCTTGGTCACCTCACGGATGCTGGTGGCATTGAGACCCACGCGCGCCAGCATCTGTGCCGCAGCATCAATCACGCGTTGTGGCGCATCAGAGGGACGCGGGCTCACGGCAGGCTCCTTGCCAGGACAGTCGTCATAGATTAGCGTACCGGCGATTCTATAACAGTCGTCATAACCATGAATCTCTGGTTCCGCCTGCTCCACCTGCTGCTGTGCAGCCTGTTCCGGCCCAAGCTGGAGGCCCCGTTCGGGGTCTCGCGGCTGCAGTTCCGGGTACTGCCCAATGACCTGGACAGCAACCTGCACATGACCAACGGCCGCTACTGGAACATCTTCGACCTGGGCCGGCTGGACCTGATCCTGCGCATGGGCCTGGGCCGGGTGGCGCTGCGCGAGAAGTGGGCACCGATCGTCGGCGCCGGCACCATCCAGTTCCGCCGCGAACTCAAGCCATTCCAGCGCTTCACCCTGGAAACGCGGCTGGTCGGCTGGGTCGGTTCGCGCGGCATCATGGAGCAGCGCGTGCTGATCGGTACCGAGCAGAAGATCGCCACCCGTGCACTGCTGGTCACCGGCATCTACGACCGTCGCGCGCGGCAGTTCCTGGGCATGCCGAAGATGATGGAAGCGATCGGCGTGGTCGCCCCGCCGTCGCCGCCGCTCAGTGCGGCCGCCGAGGCGCTGCTGGCTGCCGATGCGGCGTTGAAGCAGGACGACGCCTGAGCGCGCTGGATGTGCGCGCCATGCAGGTGCTGCCGCCTCAGTCCGGCAGCCGCAAAACTCCGACCACACCACAGGCGACGCCTGCCAGCAGGATCGAGTAGATCAACCACACCGGCCCACCCTGCGAATAGCCGAAGATCACCCATGCCTCACGGATCGGACGGCGGGTCATCCAGGGAATCAGCAGCAGCGCCAACAGCGGCAGACCGCAACTCATGCCGGCTGCCAGCAGCAATGGAAGTGAATCCGTACTGGCGTAGTGACCCAACGGCCAGATCAACAGGCCGCTGATCAACCCGAGCAGGAAAAGCGCGTTTGCACTCCAGATGGAAGCGCGATGGCGGCGTCGCAGGTAGACCAGACTACGGCCGCGGTAGTGACTGGGAAGTCGATCGGCAGCTCGCCGTGCAATCATCGTGGCGATACTGCCGCCCACCAATCCACTCCATATGCCCGTATCCAGATCCATCTGCTCCCCCGAGCATGTGTACCTGGAGCATCATGACATGACCTCCGGCGCGTCAACGCAACAGTGGACTACACCTTCGGCATGTTCTTGGTCACGCAATGGATGCCGCCACCGCCGCCCGCGATGGCATCGATATCCACCTGCTCGATCACGCGGCCGGGATACATGTCTTCCAGTAGTTCGCGGCAGAATCCATCGGCTTCGTCGTCTCCGAACTGCGGCGCGACCACTGCGCCGTTGATCGGCAGGTAGTTGATGTAGCCCATCGCCAGATCGTCGTTGTCGCGCGTATGCACGTTATCGCGCCCGTCCAGCGGCGGCGGCAGCGTATGCACCTGCAGGCGACGGCCATCGGCATCGGTGGCCCCGCGCAGGATCCGCAGATGCTCGCGGGTCAGGTCGTAATCGTAGGACTCCGGATCGTTGTCCAGATTGGCGATCACCACGCCCGGGCGTACGAAGCGCGCATAGAAGTCCACGTGCGCATCGGTGATGTCCTTGCCGGCGATGCCGGGCAGCCAGATCACCTTGCGCAGGCCCAGGTGATGCTTCAGCTCGGCCTCGATATCCGCGCGCGACCAGTCCGGATTGCGGTTGCGGTTGACCCAGCAGCTTTCGGTGAGGATGGCCGTGCCATGGCCATCGACTTCGATGCCACCGCCCTCGCCCACCAGATCGCTTTCCAGCAGCGTCGCGCCAGTCACCTGCGCCAGCCACGGCGCCACCGCGCCATCGTTGCGCGCGCTCTGCTTGCCGCCCCAGCCATTGAAGTTGAAGTCGACCAGGCCCAGCCCGCCCTGGCCATCGGTGACGAAGCACCCACCATAGTCGCGCACCCAGATGTCATCCAGCGGCACCTCGAGGAACTCGATGTTGTCGCGGCCACAGCGATCCTGCGCCTGCTTCAACTGCGCCGGGCGGCACAGCACGCTGACCGGCTGGTGGCGCGCGATGGTACGGGCCAACCGCGCCACGGCGGTGTTCACCGCATCGGCCTGCGCGCCCCACACCCGCGGCTGCGCGGCGAAGGCAAGGAACACGCGTTCCTGTGGGCCGTGCTCGTCCGGCATGCGCCAAGTCCCCGCACCTGGCCCTGCTGCGGCCACGCGACCCGGCAGCCCGGCCAGGCCCAGAGCAGCCAGGCCGCCAAGACCGGCGGCGCCCGCCAGCTGGGTGAGGAAGTGACGACGGTTGCTCATGACAGGCTCCATGGCCGGTGTGGGATGGGCGCTATGCTGCGCTTGCCGACACATAAGAACAAACGATAGATTCAACCATCAATTGAACAGTTTTACTTATCTTAAATGCTCAAGCACTGGCCACCACTGAACGCGCTACGGGGTTTCGAGGCTGCGGCCCGGCTGGGCAGTTTCCACCGTGCGGCGGAGGAACTGCACCTGACCCAGTCGGCCATCAGCCAGCAGATCCGGGGTCTGGAAGCGTCGCTGCAGCAGCCGTTGTTCTTCCGGCAGGGCCGCAGCGTCACCCTCACCGATGCCGGCATCGACCTGCTGGAAACAACGCAGGCGCTGCTGCGGCAGCTGGCCAGCGGCATCCGCCGGCTCGATCAGTACCGCAAGCCCAATCAACTGATCGTCAACGCCAGCCCGGCCTTTGCTCGGCATTGGCTGGTGCCACGCCTGGCCAGCTTTCACCGGCTGCATCCCGACGCCGATCTGTGGCTGCTGACCAGCGAGGAAGCGCCGGACATGACCACGCAGACGCTGGACGTAGCGGTACGTGATGACCTCGACTCACAGGCGCAGTGCCAGCATCGCGTGCTGCTGCAGGACCGCCTCTATCCGGCCTGCCATCCGGCCCTGCTCGCCACACCGGCGCACGAACGCCTCACCCTGCATGGCGAGCGCGAGATGGACTGGAGCCAATGGCAGGTGCAGGGTGGCGCCGATGTCGGCCAGCGCCGCGAGGGAATGAATTTCTCCGAGCCCGGGCAGTTGCTGGATGCCGCGTGCCAAGGGCTGGGTATCGCCTTGGTCAGCGAGCTGCTGGCAGCCCGAGCCTGCGAACAAGGCCTGCTGCAACCATTGGATGATGCACGCGTGCGCGGCCCCCGCTGGAGTTGGCTGGTACATGAGGAGAGTGCAACCGATCCGCTGGTGATCAGTTTCTGCGAGTGGCTGCTGGCAAGCCTGCCCGGCGGAGCTACTTCTGCTGCAGCGCGCGCTTGACCGCCGCCTCGGCCAACGGCGCCATCACCGCATAGCCCTTCGCCGTAGGATGCACGCCGTCCTCCGCCAACTGCGGGTCCAGTCCGCCGATCGCATTGGCCATCGGCGTGTAGTAGTCCAGATAGACCAGCTGCTGTGCATCGGCATAGCGCTTCAATGCCGTGTTCAATGCACGCACCTTGGGCGCAGGTGCTGTGCCCGGCAGCCACGGGTAATCGCTGACCGGCAGCACTGATGCCAGCACTACGCCGATGCCATGTGCACGGGCAAGGTCCACCATCGCGTGCAGGTTGTCTTCGATCATCGCCTGCGTGGATGGGCCGGTGTTGCCGGCAATGTCGTTGGTGCCGGCCAGGATCACCACCACCTGTGGCTTCAGTGCCAGCACGTCCTGCGGGAAACGCACCAGCATCTGCGCCGTGGTCTGGCCGCTGATGCCGCGGTTGAGCCAGCCCTTGCCGGGGAAGAAACCGGCACTGCCTTCCCTGCCCCAACCTTCGGTGATGGAGTCACCGAAGAACACCACGCGCGGCTGGCCGGGCACCGCATCAGGTAGGCGCGCATTGGCATCACGATAGCGTTGCAGCTCCGGCCAATCGGCCAGGCGCTGCTGCATGAAGCGCACTTCGTCGGGGCGTAGCTGGTCGATGGGCGTCTGCAGCAGCGGGTTGACTGCGACGGCCTCAGCGGCGCCCAGCGGAGAAGCCAACGCGAGGCCCAACGCCACGACAGTGGCAGTGGCAAGCTCAACAGGTCCACGCATGCGGGTACTCCTGAAATCATCTTCAGCAGTCTAACGCCCCACCCTGTGCTCAGCGTGCAGCCGTACGCGCCGCCACACCCGTGACTTTCGCCGGCATCCACATGCCCGGCGTCCAGCCGCTGGCGGCCAGGATCGCCTTCGGGTTGTCCTGCTGGATCAGCGCACGCACCGCGTCACGCTTGTTCTTGGCCTGCAGGTAATAGGCCTTGGCGATGCGGTATCCCACCCAGTACCCGAGGTCATAGGGCTCCTGCGAACCGGGCTTGTAGTTGTACAGCCACGGCGACAGATCGGTGCTGTCCAGATCCAGCGCGAATGCGCTTTCGATATGCACTTCCCGACCACGGGTCCAGGCCGCATGGCGCCCGTTGCCGACGTTGCCGGAAATCAGTTCGGCGATGAACTCAGCAATGCCCTCGCCCAACGAAACACGCAGCACCGTCGCATGCGGGTCGCCCGGCTCGAAGTCGGTCAGGCCGGTCTGCTGGATGTGCACGTACTCGTGCGCGATCACATGCACGAAGCGGTCCTGCACATTGGGATTCATGAAATCGGCTGCGCACAGCGCTTCCAGGCCGATGATCACGCCGCTTTTCGAGGTCAACCCTACCGGACGACCACGGCCGACGGCGATGGTCACCGGCGGAAACGCAGCCTGCGGATAGATGGCCTGCAGGTTGGAAAACACCTGCGTCAGACGTTGTTTCACCGCCGGCAGTTCGGCCAGGCAGCTTCGCCCCTGCACATACAGCTCCGGCTGGCTGGCGATGGACTCGGCAATGCGCTCGGGGGTGACCCGGCGCGCCTTGGCCAGCTCGGCCAGGCCCGCCGAACCCTCGGCCATGTAGCCACGCAACTGCGCAACGCTGGGTTTGCCACCTGCGTTGTCGTACAGCGCGTAGAAACGGCTGACATCGTCAGTGACAATCTGCGGCCCGGCCGGTGCCGCCGCCGTGGCCATGCCAACCACCCCGGCACAGGCCAGGGCCAACAGGCCGCGCAGGATCATGGACATCGCTCCGTCCTTGGTGGAGTGCATGCGAAGCGCGCAATCTATCACTCCGGCCCGGCCGCCGCAGCAAGCAGATGCGGGCACCCCGGCGCTGTGCCAGACTCGCGTTGGCACCTGCCACGGAAGATAGAGCACCCCGCGATGATGATCGTTCCCGCCTACTGGGCCGAAGCCCGCCTGCAGGCCCGTTTCCGTGGCCGGCCGGTGGTGGTGCGCCGCTTCGGCTGGTCCGACGAAGGCCCTGCCGAGGCGCAGGTGCACGCCGACCGCCGCGCCAATGAAGCCCTCAATGCCATCCTCGCCGGACAGGTGCTGCCGCGTCGCGAAGTGCGCAGCAACTATGGCGTGGAAGGCGTGCCGATCCGCGAGCAGATCGTGCAGCGCGACGGCGACGTCGTCATAACCCGCAACAGCTATGGCGCACTGTGCCTCAACAGCCCGGACGTACTGTTCGCCGACATCGACCATGCGCAGCCGCCAGCCGGCTGCGTGATGCCGGCCATCGTTGCGGCGGTCGTGCTGCTTGCCGGCGCCGTCACCGGCACGCTGCTGTGGCATTGGCTGGTGGGACTGGTGCTGGGCGTGGCGGCGGTGGTTCTGGTCAATGCGGCATTGCTGATGCGCCGCAGGCAGCGGCTGGCCGCCGCCGGGGGCGCCGAGGGGTTGGCGCTGCGACGCGTGGAAGCCTTCAGCGAACAACACCCCCACTGGCATCTGCGCGCCTACCGGACGCCTGCGGGACTGCGCGTACTGGCGATGCATGCCACGTTCTCGCCGGAGGACGAGCAGCTGCAGGCATTCTTCAAGGCACTGGGCACCGATACCCTGTACGCGCGCATGTGCCGGCTGCAGCATTGCTTCCGTGCGCGACTGACACCGAAGCCGTGGCGCGTCGGCCTGAAGTACCGCATCCGCCCGCCAGTGGCCGCGTGGTCATCCGAACAGGCCAACAATCCGGATCGATTGGCCTGGATTGCCGAGTACGAAAAGAAGAGCGCCGGCTTCGCAGCCTGCGCTTATCTACGCAGTTTCGGCGATACCACCCGGGTGCATGCCAAGGCCGAGCACGTGCGCGACCTGCATGACGGGTTATCCCACGCGCAGGACCGCCTACCGCTGGCGTGAGGGCGGGTGCTCAGTCAGCGCTCTGCACGAACGGCTGCCCTGCCAGGGTAGTGCCCAGCCGCACCGCGATCTGTTGACCGTCCTTTTCGAAGGTCGTCGCACACTGCTTTCCGTCCTTCTGGCATCCGACTTCCGGAAAGCCCTCCAGCGACTCCGGCGCGCCCTGCGCAGGTTTCGCCTGCCAGCCTGCAGCATCCAGCAGGCGCTTGGCCTTGGCGTAAGGCATGCCGGCGACAATGCCCAATTGCGTCAGCTCAGCAGGAAACGACTGAGCATATGCCGTTGAAACCAGGGCCAACGACAACGTTGCAGCAAGGAGAATGGCTTTCATTGCACCGACCTGGAACGAGCGATCAGGTTCAGCCTAGACCATTTGCGTGGCATGCGAATGTGCCGGTAACACGTCGTTACCGAGTCTCCACAGTTAATTGCAGAGCACGTGCATCTGTTTACATGCGAACAGCAGCCGAGCATGGCGCGGCTCTACAGGATGCAGGAAGGCCGCCCGAAGGCGGCCTCGTGCAAAGCAGTCGAGCTCGCTCGACGCTACTTGGCGTTCTTCACGTAGGTGTCGAACCAGTTCAGCATCTCCGACACCAGCTGCTCGTTGGACTCCAGCGCGGTGTACCAGTGCGGTTCGTTCGGCAGCATCACCAGGCGGGTGGTGCCGCCGTTGCCACGAATGGCCTGGTACAGCTTGCGCGACTGGAACGGTTCGGTACCCGGGTTGGCGTCATCCTCACCGTGGACCAGCAGCAGCGGCAGCTTGATCTTGTCGGCATAGAAGAACGGCGAGGCCTTCAGGTACACGTCCTGCGCCTGCCATACCGAGCGACGCTCGTTCTGGAAGCCGAACGGGGTAAAGGTCTTGTTGTACGAACCGCTGGTCGCCACACCGGCCTTGAACAGGTTGGTGTGCGCGATCAGGTTGGCGGTCATCAGGCCGCCGTGGCTGTGACCGGTCACGCCGATGCGGTTCCGGTCGACCACGCCCATGTCCACGGCCTTGTCCACCGCTGCCTTGGCGTCGGCTTCCAACTGCTCCAGGTAGGTGTCGTAGGCGTTCTTCGGGTCACCCACGATCGGGAACGAGGCATTGTCGATGATCGCGTAGCCGGCCAGCAGCATCAGGCGGTACGGCTGCAGGCGGGTGAAGGTCTGCTGCGAACCAGACACCTGCCCCGCCTGAGCGGCATTGGCGAAGTCGGCCGGGTACGCGTACAGGATCGCCGGCACGCGCTGGCCTTCCTTGTAGCCCGGCGGCGTGTACAGAGTGAACGACAGGTCCACGCCGTCGGCGCGCTTGTAGGTCACCAGCTGCTTCTTGATCTGGCGCACTTCCGGGGTCGGGTCGACCAGTTTGGTCAGCGCGGTCGCGGTGGACGCGAACTGCGCCTCACCGGCCTTCGCATCGGCCACTGCCTCACCCTGCTGGCGGATGAAGGCGTTCGGCGGATCGATCACCGACTGGTGCCAGGTCAGGTAGCGCCCCGGCGTGTTGCTGAAGCCGAGGAACTGTTCGTAGGCGTCGGCACTGCTACGGAACAGGCGCTCGCTCTTCAGCGTGCCCAGGTCCAGGCGGTCGAGGAACGGACGGTCGCCCTGCGGCGAAGCGCCACGGCCGCTGAGGAATACGTGGTTGCCCTCACGGCGCACGACCTGCGCGCCATTCGGCAGACGCGTGAACACGAGGTTGCCGGGATTGCCGTAGAGCTCATCGCTGGACATGTCCCACAGCAGGCGACCTTCCTTCTTCGGCTGGTCCACATCGACGATGCGGGTCTGCATCCAGTGGCGGTTCTCGTCGTTCTCGTACTGGAAGGCTACGGCCGGATCGGCGGTCCACGCAAACCCTTCAAAACGCTGCGCGGTACGGGTGATTTCGGTCGGCTTGCCGTTGAACGGGGCCTTCAGCATCAGCACGCGGTCACGGTGCGGCACGCTGACCTTCCAGTCGCCCTTGTCCAGCGCTTCGGCATAGACCAGGGTCGCCGGATCGGTGGCTCGCCAGTCGAAACCGCGCGGGCCTTCCGGTACGCCGTGCACCGGCACGCGATCCGCCAGCGGCAGGCTGGCGATCGACGTGCTGCGGCCATTGCTCACGTCCAGCACCGCCACATCATTGGCGAAGCGCTGATAGGTCACCGCATGTGAGTACGGCGCCTTGATCGACTCGGTCAGCACGTGCACGCCATCGGGCGCGGCGCTGACCTCGTTGAACAGCGCAGGCTGCCCCACCGGGCGCACGCTGCCCGCGGCGGTATCGACCACGGCCAGCTGCGAAGCGCCGTAGTAGGCGAACAGCTTTTCATCATGCACGCTGGTCAGGGTGTCGCGGGCTTCGTAGGTGCTGCTCTCGCCACTGCTGCCCAGCGATTCCTGCGCATCCGGACCGGTCGGCACGCCACCGTTGGACGGCGCCGGACCCTGATTGGCCGGCACCAGTTTCACCAGCAGGTTCTGGCTGCCGCCCAGCCACTGCACGGTGTAGCCGAAGATCGGGTTCAGCTGCACGTTCGGCACCTGCTTCACCTGGCCGGTGGCCGCATCGCCCACCCACAGCTGCACGCTGGTATCGACCGCATTCTGGAAGGCGAAGTGGCTGCCATCGGCCGACCACAGCGCGCCAGTGGCGCAGCCCTGCGGCAGGTTGACCTTGGTCTCCTTGCCGCTGCCGATATCGACCAGGGTGAAGTCGGCCACGCAGGCCGGAATACCGTAGCCGCCGGGGGTGTCATGCCGACTGCGGTTCTTCGGCTCCAGGCGAACGCCGGCCAGCTTCAGGTACGGCTGGGCGACGCGGCTGATCGACGGATAGGTCTGTGCGGTGGTCAGCAGCAGGCGCTGGCCGCCCGGGGCCACGTTCGGTGCTGGCGGCGGCGGTGCCTTCAGCACCTTGAGCAGGTGCTCCGGCGGCTTCGCGTAATCGGCAAGCGCCGGGCCAGCGGCCAGCAGGCCGACGGTGGCAACGGCAACGGCCGCTGCCAGAGAGGTTCGACGGATCAGCATCCTTATCCCCTGGGGTGTGAATGGGTACCCGGAATCGGGCATGGCCCCGAATCTAGCACCGCAGGAGTTGTCGTGAATGGGCCGGAAGGGCTAGTGGCCGGATGGGGCAAAGTGCAGCTCCGGGAGGTGCCGGGGAGCTGCCGGCACCTGCCAGGCATGGCCCGGCACTACTGCTGGGCGTGCAGGTCCCAGGCGGTGAGATAGTCCGGGTCGACCACGATCATGCCGCTGTTGCTCATCCGGTACTCTCCCGGCTGGGCCGGCAGGTACTGGTCGAGCATCGGAGGCAGGTAACGCTCGTGGCCATCGTTCTCGTCGGCCAGCACCACGCCTTCATCGGCACTGATGCGCAGCACCGTTCCCGCGTACTGCTCCAGTCCCTGCACCTGGCCGTCGCCGCCGTAGCGGGTCACCCCGACCAGCACCAGTTTTCCGATCATTTCCTCGACCTTGGCATCGTCCAAGGCCGGCAGCATTCGTTCGTATTGGTCGCTCATCGGTGCACCTCCAAAGCCTGCAGGATCATCATGGACAAGCCAGCCTCCGCGCTGCGAAGGCCATCGGGCAACGCAGAGGACAATCTGGCGGGCGTATGTCTGTATTGCAGGGCCGGCAAGAGCATGCCGGGACCGCATCGGGTGAACAGTGGCAGATGCTGTGGGTGGCGGCCATCCGTGCCGGCAAGGTGGCCGTATCAGACCAGGGTCAACACCACGCGTTGCATTGCATGCAGGGTAAAGCGTGACAGCTGCGCAGTTGTTGCATGACGGCCTCCTGTTGAAGGTCACACGCGAAGTTGATGCTCCATGGACCCGATGCTGACATCGCGCGCGGAATGGTCAAGTGAAGAATGCGCACCCGTTCACCTTTTGTAACGCATTCGGGTGCCTCGATTACGCTTAACCTCTGCTTCATCCGGCTGGCCCTAGGGTCAGCCTTCAATCTGCAAGGAACGCACATGCCCCGGTACGCATTCATACGACCGTGGACGCTCGCACTTTCAGCGGCCGCGCTCTGCGCCTGCGCACATGCCGCCGACCGCACGCCGACTTCTCAAGGAACCGACACCATGGCCCCCGCCGTATCCGAGACCACTTCGCCCTCCCCGCTCAATGCCGAGCAGTTGCTGCTGCGCCTGCTGGACCTGATCAAGGTCACGACCTCCACCCGCGAGCTCACCGCTGAGCGCCTGTCCGCAGCGATGCAGGCGCCGGCGCAGGTCTTCGGCCCCGGCCACTTCGGCTATGGCGGCACGCTGACACCGGAATGGGGCTATGGACTGGAAGTGCAGCGGGCCGGCACTGCCGACGCGCGGCTGGACCTGAACTTCATGGACACCAGCAGCGATCGCAAGGCCTCGGCTGCGGCAATCTGCCAGGTCGACTTCAATCACTTCGCTTCCGCACTGGATGCCGCCGGCTTCAAGCGCGAGACGGTGCGCGGCGAACACGGCCGGGTGATCTACGACCGCTTCGATCGACCGCAGCTGAGCATCAAGGTCGACACCATGCCCGAGAACCCTCACGCCCTCGGCGACGCCACGCATGCCTGCGTGCGTCTTGTCACCGTGCAGTAAGGGGAGCCATCAATGACGATCCTTTCCGCAGAAACGGAACGCCTGCTGGGCGAGTTCGCTGGCAAGACCGACGTCACCAGCGACCAGGTCGACAACCTGCGCAACGTCATCGCGGGCTCGCCCGTGCTGGCGAAGCAGGTGGACGCCGCCATCGCGGCAGGCTATCTGGAACGCTTCGAACTGTTGCCCGCCACAAGCAACGCGGGCGGCACCTACGAGACCGGCACGAAATCCATCAACCTGCCCGCCAACAGCTTGTCGACCCCGGCGGCGCCGGACAGGTTCGACGCGGCCGAGGTTGCCTTTGTGCTCGGTCACGAGATCCAGCACGGCTTCAACGATGCTGATGTCGAGCGCGCCTACGTGCAGTTCGAAGCCGACGTGGAGCAGGTCGCGGGCCGTACAACGAGCCATGATTACACCGAGGTCATCGGCACCCTGCTCGCGGCCAACCGCCGCGATGAGGCTTCTTCGAACATCGCAGGCTGGAATGCGCTGGTCAGCCAGGTACGTGCCAACAACCCGGACGCCACCCTGCGCGACCTGTATGAAGCCAGCACCCGCTCGACAGATGTCATCCAGTCGCGGCCCGGCCCGCCGATCACCTATGCCCCGCACCCGGAGCTGACCCTCAATGCGGACCTGACCATCTCCCCCACCGCAGCCAACATCGAGGGAATGGCCAGGCACTACTACGATCAGGGCGTCAGCACAGGCCTGGGCCATCATGGGAATTCGGACTACCAGAATTTCTACGGCGTCCAGGCGATCGAACTGGCCAGCGGATACGAGGCCGCGAATCCAGCGCCCGATGGCGTCAGCCGGATGGAAGTGAACATGAAGAAGCTGGGCCTGGACGAGCGCCTGCTGGAGCAGAACGGGCTCAACCTCGGCGAGGGCTCGCCCCCGCGCCAGCCCTACTTCGATACCAGTACCTCGCCGTCGACGCTGCGTTACTTCGACCACACTGAGGGCACGCATACGCATGTGCCGATCACCACACAGCATGCGGTGGAGGGCGATGGCGTACCGACGCTGCTTGCGGAAGGCCGTGACCGTTCGCTGCACGAGCAGATCCGCGGCAAGGTAGCTGAGCTGGATGCTGCCAACGGACGCAGTTTCGATGCGTCCAGCGAGCGCCTGAGTGCCAGCCTGCTGGTGCTGGCCCGCGAAAACGGCCTGGACCGGGTCGACCATGTGGTGCTCAGCCGCCAGACCGAGGGTGCGGGCGCGGCGCAGAACATCTTTGTGGTGAAGGGGCCGCTGGATGATCCGGCCTCGCTGCGCGCCTCATCACCCACTGCCGAGGCCGCCCAGCGTCCGGTGCAGGACAGCCTGGATACGCTTGCCGTGGTCAACCAGCGGCAGGCCGATCAGGCCACGCAGGAACAGGTCCGCGTGCAGGAGCAGCAGCGCGGCGCGCTGACGCACTGACGGGGAACGACATGGAGCCGCCGGGACGCGCCCGGCGCTCCCTTGGCGGCACCCACGCTAGAATGCGCGCATGCGCACCGTACATGCCCTCCGCTACATCACCCCCTTGCGGGAAGGTGGCTCCCTGCCGGCCGTGGTCGAGACCGACGACGACGGCATGGCCGTGCTGAAGTTCCGTGGCGCCGGCCAGGGCCCGAAGGCGCTGATCGCCGAGCTGATCGCCGGCGAAATGGCGCGCACGCTGGGCCTGCCGATTCCGGAGATCCTGTTCGTGGAGCTGGACCGCGAGTTCGCCCGCACCGAGCCCGACCCGGAGATCCAGGAGCTGATCCGCGCCAGCGAGGGTTTGAACCTGGGCCTGGACTACCTGCCCGGCGCGATCAACTACGACCCGGCAGCGATGCCGGTGGATGCCGACCTGGCCTCGCGCATCGTCTGGTTCGATGCGTTCACCAGCAATGTCGATCGCACCACGCGCAATCCCAACCTGATGGTGTGGCATCGAAAGCTGTACCTGATCGACCACGGTGCGGCCATGTACTTCCATCACGACTGGGCCAATGCTGGCGATGCCTGCGAAAAGCCGTTCGTGCTGATCCGCGACCACGTACTGCTGTCGTTCGCCAACCGCATCGCCGAGGTGGACGCCGAGCTGGCCGCGCGCCTGACCGATGCCGAGATCGAGCGCATCGTCGGCCTGGTGCCGGACAGCTGGCTGGTCAACGAGCCGGCATTCGACAGCCCGCAGGCCTATCGCCAAGGCTACATCGACTATCTCAAGCATCGCCTGAAAGTGCGTGCGGTGTTCGTGCAGGAGGCCATCCGTGCCCACGCTGCACACGTATGACTACGCCGTCATCCGCGTGGTACCGCGGGTGGAGCGCGAGGAATTCATCAACGTCGGGGTGATCGTCTCCTGTCCCGGTGCGCGTCATCTGGAAGCGGCCATCGAGATCGATCCGGCACGCCTGCACGCCCTCGCGCCAGCGCTGGACCAGGAGGCGCTGCAGCCATGGCTGGATGCGATCGTGGCGATCTGCCGCGGCGATGCCAGCGCCGGGCCGATCGCACAGCTGCCAGCGCGTGCGCGCTTCCATTTCCTCACCGCCAAGCGCAGCTCGGTGGTGCAGATGTCGAGCACGCATGTGGGCCGCACGGCGGACCCGGCGGGTGTGGTGGAACACTTGATGACGAAGATGGTGCGGGTGCCGCGCTGACGCGCCCGTCTGATGACGAAGATGGTGCGGGTGCCGCGCTGACGCGCCCGTCTCTCACTTCCGGGCGCGCGCCCTGTGCCAGGCAATGAGCGCACAGGCTACTGCAGCGGCAATCAACACCCACCCGGCTGCCGCTTGTCCATGCAGGTAGCCTTGTGCATACGCAGCACTGGCACCTTCGCTGGCCATGGCCGGAACACCCTTGAGTATCACGTGCACCCCACGCAGCAGCAGCACCATGCTGGCGACCAGACACACCACGGGAAGGAGTCGGCTCATGGCCCGATTCTGGTCCGCCACCTGCCCCAGCGTCAACATCGCTGTGGCATAGTCGCTCGGGACTACAGCGGCACTCTTCGCGCGATGTAGTTGACCACATTGCCGATCGCATCCGGATCGACATTGGCCAGCCCAACGATCACATAGCCCTGCGCGGGTAGCACCACGATGGCACTGTTCGATCCGGGCGCACCGCCTTCGTGGCCGTACTGATGCTCCCTGCCCTCGCCCTGCACCAGGAAGCCGAACCCGTACCAGCCCTTGTGGTTCTGCGCCGTGGTGGCCTGCTGCAGCAATGCAGGTGAGACCAGCTTTCCGCTGCGCAGCGCCTCGGCGAACTTCACCATGTCGCTCACCGTGCTGTAGCCACCACCGGCTGACATGCCGCGCCAGGGCAGCGACTTCGTTTCACGCACCCATTGCCCATCCTGCTTCGTATAGGCGACGGCACGCCGTGGCACCGTCACTGTTTCCGGTTCGAAGCCGGTGCCGGTCATGCCTGCCGGGCGCAGGATGTGTTGCTCCACATAGGCGTAGTACGACTGCCCGGAGACGGCCTCGATGATCCGCCCAAGCACGATGAAGCCATAGTTCGAGTAGCTGTCCTGGCTGCCGGGCGTGAACTGCGGTGCATCCTTGGCAAAGCGCTGCACATAGTCATCCAGCGTCTTCAGCGACGCGGAATACTGCTCGAAATCGTCGCCGAAGAAATCACCCAGGCCACTGGTATGGGTCAGCAGCTGGCGAACCGTCACGCTGTTGGCAACGGCCTTGTTCGGATAGTCCGGCAGGTGCTTGCCGATCGTGTCATCGAGACTGAGTTTGCCCTCCTGCACCCGCTGCAGTATGGCCACTGCGGTGAACATCTTGTTGGAGGACGCAAGGCGGAACTGCGTATCCACGCCCACTGGAATGCCAGCGGTGCGATCGGCATTGCCACCGCGCCAGTCCAGCAGCACCTTGCCGTTCCGTGCCACCTGCAACGCACCCGACAGCGCGTCCTGGGCCCGCAGCGCCTCCAGCCTTGCTGTGGCATCGGCCATCAGGGCAGGCAAAGCAACCCTCTCCGGCTTGAACTTGTCCGGCGTTTCAGTGCCTTCGATCTGGAACTGCTTCAGGTGCGCCGGATTGTCCGGGTCCATGCTGGCCGTCACCCACATCGCGCGCTCGTTCAGCTGGCCCATCACCAGCACCTTCGCGTGACCGGGCGCGCTCTGGCGTGTTTCCAGCACACTCAGCGGGCCGGTGCTCTCGCGGAACTCGAGATAGTCCTTGGGGCTGCTGCCTTCCTTCTTCGCGTAGGTATCGGCGAACGCCTGCAGTTGCTCGAGGCTGCCAGCGTTGAAGGCCGCCAGCCAGTCATCGATGGCGTCCTGCGCACGTGGATGTGCACGCTCGGAAGATGTGGCGCCGATTGCTGGAAAAACCGGGGTAACCAGTAGAACCGAACAGGCCAGTGCACTGCAGAGAAACAGGCGTCCAACAACCCTCATGGCAGTTCCTTTGCGGGGATTCCTGGACGCATCCTAGACCAAGGATGCGGCCGCCGCATCGACGCCAGGGACTCTGCCGCAACACCTCATCAGTGACGCTGAATGCTTCGATGCGACGCCATCCACTCCGCCTGCGTGGTGGAATGCGCACAGCCCCGGATGCAACGTGAATGCGTGATCCTTCGCAGTTGATGGAAACCCTGCTACCCGATGGCCCCGCTATCGCCTTGCCATCGTCTGTTCGCTGAATCGCGCCACGCAGAAGTCCAGGAAGCTGCGCAGCTTGGGCGTCAGCTGGCGATCGCGCGGATACACCAGGTTGATCCAGGTCGACACCGGTACGTAGTCCGGCAGCACTTCCACCAGCTCACCACGCGCCAATGCTCCGGCCAGCATTTCGTGCGGTTGCAGGATCAGCCCCAGCCCTCCGATGGCGGCGGTCAGCAGCGGCTCGGCCTGGTTGACCATGAAGCGGCTGGACACTGGCACGGTCAGCACGCCGCCATCGGTATCGCGAAAGCTCCAGCGGGTGCGGATGATCGAATGCGCGAAGCCCAGGCACTCGTGGCGGCTCAGGTCATTGGGATGGGCAATGGCCGGTCGCGAAGCCAGATAGTCCGGCGAGGCACACAGGACCAGCGGATACGGCCCCAACCGCCGCGCCACCAGCCCACTGTCGGCCAGATCGCCAGTGCGGAACACCAGGTCGTAGCCGTCTTCAACGATGTCCACCAGACTGTTGGACAGGTTCAGATCGACCTGCACGTCCGGGTACTGCTGCAAGTAGGCCACCACCGCGGGGCCCAGCGCGTGCACGCCGAAGGTGACCGGCGCACTGATGCGCAGGCGCCCCATCGGTCGCCCGCGCGCCACTTCGGCCAGCTGCTCGGCCCCCTCCACTTCCTCCAGGATCACCCGCGCCCGCGCCAGGTAGGCCTGGCCGAAGTCGGTCAGGCTCTGCTTGCGCGTGGTGCGGTTGAGCAGGCGCACACCCAGATGCTGCTCCAGCGCCTGGATGTGCTTGCCGACCAGCTGCGGCGACAGGTCCAGTGCCTCGGCAGCGGCGGCGAAGGAGCCGACCTCGGCCACCTTGGCGAAGGTCCGCAGGGGAACGATCAGGTCCATTGCAAACAATTGTTTTTCAATGAAACGCCAGATTACCCATTATTCTGGATGCAGACTACGCGCACAGTAGCGCTCACCCTTTCGCCGGCGCCCTCGCCGGCCCTTCCTCGGAGCCCCCCCATGAGCCAGGTTGGCCGCATCCACGAATATGGCACTGCCGATGTACTGCGCATCGACGATATCGACGTTCCCGCCCCCGCCCCTGACGAAGTCCAGATCCGGGTGAAGGCGATCGGCCTGAACCGCGCCGAGGTGATGTTCCGTAACGGCGCCTACCTGCAGGAAGCGCAGTTCCCCAGCCGCCTGGGCTACGAAGCGGCCGGCGTGGTTGAAGCCGTCGGCAGTGCAGTGAGCGGATTCACCGCGGGCGATGCGGTCAGCGTGGTGCCGCCGCTGGATATCGCGCGCTGGGGCACCTACGGCGAACTGGCCAACGTGCCGGCACGACTGGTAGTCAAGCATCCGCAGGCACTGGACTTTGAAACGGCCGCCGCGGTGTGGATGCAGTACGTCACCGCCTGGGGCGCGCTGTTGGAACAGGCACGCCTGGCCGCCGGGGATTTCGTCATCATCACCGCCGCCAGCAGCAGCGTCGGCCTGGCCGCCATCCAGATCGCCAATGCAGTCGGCGCCACGCCGATCGCTGTGACCCGTGGCCCGGGCAAGCGCCAGGCCCTGCTCGATGCAGGCGCCGCCCACGTCATCGCCACCCAGGAGCAGGATCTGGTGGCCGAAGTGGCGCGCATCACCGGCGGCGCAGGTGCCCGCGTGGTGTTCGATCCGATCGGTGGCCCGCAGTTCGTGCCGCTGACCGAAGCGATGGCGCGTGGCGGCATCCTGCTGGAATACGGCGCGCTGAGCAGCGAACCCACGCCGTTCCCGTTGTTCAACGTGCTGGGCAAGTCGCTGACGTTGAAAGGCTACCTGTACTCGGAGATCGTTTCCGACGATGCCGCGCTGGCCCGCGCGAAGGCATTCATCGTGGATGGCCTGGACAAGGGCACGCTGGCACCGAAGATCGCCAGGGTGTTCCCGTTCGCGCAGATCCAGGACGCACACCGTTACCTGGAATCGAACGAGCAGATCGGCAAGGTGGTAGTGACGGTGTGATCCAGCGTCATGCAACGGGGGCGGCCCACCGCCCCCGTTGCGGTTACCTCGGCAACGCAAACGCCATCACGTAATCGCCGTTCGGGGTTTCCATGAAATGGTGGCCGCCGGCCATGATCACCACGTACTGGCGCCCGCCCTGCTCGTACACCATCGGGTTGGCCTGACCTCCCGCGGGCAGCTTGGCATGCCACAACTCCTTGCCGGTCTTCAGATCGATGGCACGCAGCAGATCATCGGTGGCGGCGGCGATGAAGATCAGGCCGCTGGCGGTCACCACCGAGCCGCCATTGTTCGGTGTGCCGATCTCGATCGGCAGGCCGGAGCGGATGCCGAAGGGTCCGTTGCCGCGCGCACTGCCGAATGGACGGTCCCACAGCAGCTTGCCGGTGCGCAGGTCGATGGCACGGATGCCGCCATAGGGCGGCTGCTTGCACAGCAGACCGGTGAACGGCAGGCGCCAACCGGCATTGACCTGGATGGCGTAGGGCGTGCCCACCTGCGGGTCACCCGCGCCTTCTGCTCCGCCCTTGTCGAACCGGATCTTTTCGCGCGGCAGCCAGCCCAGCCGGTCGGCCTCCGCGCGTGGCACCAGCCGGTTGTAGTTCGGCATGTCGTTGTAGTTGGCCACGATCACGCCGCGGCGCGTATCGATGGACACGCTGCCCCAGTCCGAGCCGCCGTTGTAGCCGGGGTACTCGATGGAATGGCGGTCACTGCTCGGCGGCGTGTAGAACCCTTCGTAGTAGGCCTTGCGGAACTGGATGCGGCAGACCAGCTGGTCGATCGGGGTGATGCCCCACATGTCACGTTCGGTCAGCTCATGCTCGCGACGCAGCGTGTGGTACAGCGAGAACAACTGCGTGGGTGAACGCTGCTCGGGTTCGACGCCGCCCACCGGCACCTTGCGCTCTTCGGCCGCGGTCAGAAGCTGGCCGTTGCGGCGGTCGAGGATGTAGATGTCGCCCTGCTTGGTCGGCAACAGGATCGCCGGCACTTTGCCGGCAGCGGTCGGGTAATCGATCAGGCTGGCCTGCGAACCCAGGTCGTAATCCCACACGTCCTTGCGCACCGCCTGGAAATGCCAGACCGGCTTGCCGGTGGCCACGTCGATCGCCACCAGTGAGGTCGAGTAGCGATTCTGGTTTTCCGTGCGCGAGCCGCTCCAGTAGTCGCCTGCGGAGTTGCCCAGCGGCAGGTAGACCAGGCCCAGCGCCTCATCACCGGTGGCGGTGGTCCACATGTTGGGCGTGCCGCGCGTATAGGTCTGCTCGCGCGGTGGCAGACCGCTGCGCTCGGGCTGGTCCATGTCCCACGCCCAGCGCAGCTTGCCGGTGATGGCATCGTAGGCCTGGATCACACCCGACGGCGCGTCACGGCGCTGCCCGTCCAGCACCTGGTGACCGGTCACGATCACGCCACGCACGATGGCCGGTGGCGAGGTGATCGACACGTAACCCGGTGGCACCTCCCCCATGCCCAGGGTGATGTCGACCTGGCCGTTGTTGCCAAAGTTGGCGCAGGGACGGCCGCTGTCCGCGTCCACCGCGATGATGCGGCCGTCCAGCGTGCCTTCGATGATGCGCGCCCAGCAGGCCGGACGGGTGCCCGGCGCAGCACTGCGGGCGACGCTGGGCGGCGGTTCCGGCAACGCCAGATCGGCCGCGGCATCGGCCAGCGTGGCATCGGCAAGGACCGGCGTGCGGGGCTGCTCGTAGTAGCTCACCCCACGGCAGGCGGCGGTGTACGGGATCGAAGCGTCCTTCACCTTGGGGTCGAAGCGCCACAGTTCCTTGCCGCTGGCGGCATCGAGTGCGATCAGGCGGTTGCGCGCGGTGCACAGGTAAAGGCGATCGCCGATCTTCAGCGGCGTGGTTTCCGCGCCCCAGCGATTCTTGGGCATATCGCCGGTACGGAACTGCCAGGCTGGCTGCAACGTGGCCACATTGGCCGGGGTGATCTGCTGCAGCGGCGAATAGCGGGTGGCGGCGTTGCTGCGGCCCCACGCCGGCCAGTCGCCCTCGGCGGGCTGGTCAGCCGGCTGGAGGCCCGTGGTATCACGCGTAGGTTCCAGTCCGGCGCTGACCGCGCCTTCCGGGAACGGCTGATGCCCGTCCACTTCACCATGCGGCGCAAAGGCCAGGCCGAAGGCAGCCACGAACACCAGCATCAGCACACCCGCCGCGCTGCGCGACAGGCGTTTGGAGACCGGCTCGTGCAGGGTGGGCGCCAGCAAGGCCAGCACGATGCCGAGTGCGGTCACCAGGCCCAGCCGGGGCACCCAGCGCCAGTAGTCGCTGCCTGACTCCCACCAGGTCCACAGCAGCGTGCCGATGAACACCAGCGCGTACAGCAATGCACCGCTGCGGCGGTTGCCGAACAACAGGATGCCGCTGGCCAGCAGGCCGAGCCCGGCGATGGCGTAGTACGCCGAGCCGCCAAGGCTGAGCAGCCACGCACCGAGCCCGCCGATGACCAGGCCGAGCACGACCAGCAGCAGCGACAGCACGGTGACAAGGGGGTGCCGGGAGGCGCGAACAGGGGCAGGAGCGGACTGCGGCGTGGCGGACATCGTCGATCTCCGGGGGCAGCATGCGCTGTTATCCCACCGCCTGCGTGAAGCGCGCGCGTATGTGCGGCATCCGGATACGACGACGCCGGCACAGGGCCGGCGTCGTCGGGTACCTCAGGCTCGCGGCAGGATCACTCCTGCGCGGCGTCCTCGCTGCTGGCAGCAGCCGGTGCGCCGTCGGTCGCGGCCGGTGCGGCGACGGCCACCTCGTCCTCGTCTTCGTCGATCGAGGCATCCATGCGCTCCACCGCCTGCAGCTTCTCGTCCTTGGACAGGCGGATCAGGGTCACGCCCTGGGTGTTGCGGCCAACGCGGCTGATTTCCGAGCCACGCGTACGCACCAGGGTGCCACCATCGGAGATCAGCAGCACTTCGTCGCTGGAGCCCATCAGCACTGCGGCGACCAGCTTGCCGTTGCGCTCGGTGGTCTGGATGCCGATCACGCCCTGCGTGCCACGGCCCTTGCGCGGGTAGTCCGGCAGCGGGGTGCGCTTGCCGTAGCCGTTCTCGGTGGCGGTGAGGATGTACTGCACGCTGGCGTCATCGGCGCCGTCGATCACCGCATCGCCATTGGCTGCGGTTTCCTCGACACCGTTGTCGTCCTCGTTCTCATCCTCGCTGCCACCGGCACTCTCGGCCACGATCAGGCTGACCACTTCCTCGCCGGCCGGCATCTTGATGCCACGCACGCCGGTTGCGGTACGGCCCATCGAGCGGACCTTGTCTTCACCGAAGCGCACGGTCTTGCCGTTGGAGGCGAACAGCAGGATGTCGCGCTCGCCGTCGGTCAGGCCGACGCCGACCAGGGCATCGCCCTCGTCCAGATTGATTGCGATCTTGCCGCGCGCCAGACGGAAGGCGAACTCGCCCAGCGGGGTCTTCTTGACCGTACCGTTCTTGGTGGCGAAGAACACGAACTGGCCATCGGCGTATTCGCGCACCGGCAGCACGGCCTGCACGCGTTCGCCCGGCTCCAGCGGGATCCAGTTGATGATCGGACGGCCGCGGGCATTCGAACCGGCTTCGGGCAGCTGGTAGACCGGCAGCCAGAACACCTTGCCCGAGCTGGTGAAGGTCAGCAGCGTATCGTGCGTGTTGACCAGCCACAGCTGTTCGATGAAATCCTCTTCCTTGGTCGCTGCCGCACTGCGGCCACGGCCGCCACGGCGCTGTGCGCGGTACACGCTCACCGGCTGCCGCTTCACGTAACCGGCATGCGACACGGTGACCACCACGTCTTCCGGCGCGATCAGGTCGAGGATGTCCAGGTCTTCTTCGCTGTGGCGGATTTCGGTACGACGCTCATCGCCGAACTCGGCCTTGACGTTGACCAGCTCCTCGCGGATCACCTGCAGCAGGCGGTCGGGATCTTCCAGGATGTGGATCAGCCCGGCGATCACTTCCAGCAGCTGCTTGTACTCGTCGGTCAGGCGGTCCTGCTCCAGCCCGGTCAGGCGGTGCAGGCGCATTTCCAGGATCTGGGTGGCCTGGATCTCGGTCAGCTGGTAGCCGCCCTCGATCAGGCCCACGCCCTTGGGCAGGTCTTCCGGGCGCGAGGCTTCGGCACCGGCGGCACCCAGCATCGCACCGACCAGGCCCGGCTCCCACACGCGCGCCAGCATGCGCTCGCGTGCTTCATTCGGGTTCGGCGAGGTCTTGATCAGCTCGATCATCTCGTCGATGTTGGCCAGCGCAACGGTCAGGCCTTCCAGCACGTGGGCACGGGCGCGCGCCTTGCGCAGCTCGAACACGGTGCGACGGGTGACCACTTCGCGACGGTGGCGGACGAACGCCTCCAGCATCTGCTTGAGGTTCATCAACTGCGGGCGGCCATCGACCAGCGCCACCATGTTGATGCCGAACACCGATTCCATCTGGGTCTGCTGGTACAGGTTGTTCAGCACAACCTCGGCAGATTCACCGCGCTTGATCTCGATGTAGATGCGCATGCCGTCCTTGTCGGACTCATCGCGCAGCTCGCTGATGCCTTCGATCTTCTTTTCCTTGACCAGCTCGGCGATCTTCTCGATCAGACGCGCCTTGTTCACCTGGTAAGGAATTTCGGTGACGATGATCGATTCGCGGCCGTTGTCGGCCACTTCGATATCGGCCTTGGCACGGATGCGCACACGGCCGCGGCCGGTGCGATAGCCGGCGACGATGCCGGCAGTGCCATTGATGATGCCGGCAGTCGGGAAATCCGGGCCCGGGATGTACTCCATCAGGCCGTCGACATCGATTTCCGGATTATCAATCAGCGCGATGCAGGCGTTGATCGATTCGCTCAGGTTGTGCGGCGGGATGTTGGTGGCCATGCCCACCGCGATACCGGCCGAACCGTTGACCAGCAGGTTCGGGAACCGGGTCGGCATGACCGTCGGCTCCAGTTCCTTCTCGTCGTAGTTGGGCTGGAAATCGACGGTTTCCTTGTCGATGTCCGCCATCAGCTCATGCGCGAGGCGCGACATGCGCGCTTCGGTGTATCGCATCGCCGCGGCGGAGTCGCCATCGATCGAGCCGAAGTTACCCTGGCCATCGACCAGCATGTAACGCAGCGAGAACGGCTGTGCCAGGCGCACCAGCGTGTCGTACACCGATTGATCGCCATGCGGGTGGTACTTACCGATGACGTCACCGACGATACGCGCCGACTTGAAGTAAGGCTTGTTGCTGTGCGCGTTGAGTTCGTTCATCGCGAACAGCACGCGGCGATGCACCGGCTTGAGGCCATCGCGCGCATCCGGGAGCGCGCGGCCCACGATCACGCTCATGGCGTAATCGAGGTAGCTCTTGCGCATCTCGTCTTCCAGGTTGACCTGGATGATTTCCTTGGCGTTTTCTGCCATTCGGGTTCCGTTGTCTGGTAGCGGTCCAGTCCGGCGCAGCCCTCTGCGGGAGGGGGTCGTGCCGGAACCTCGATTCAACCTGTGGATACTACCACAACAGGCCGTCCCCTGCCTCCATTTACGGGGATTTTACCTGCACAAATCAGGAACTTAGGGGGGTGCCGGCCAGCGACCGGCACTACCGGGGGCGGAGGTCACGCTGCCCCCTCCCCTGTGCCTCACCCGCCGAAGGCGGCGCGCATGTTCTCGATGGTCGGGTTCAGGATCACCCCGCGCTCGGTCACGATGGCATCGATCAGTTCACCCGGGGTGACGTCGAACACCGGGTTCCAGGCGGCGATGCCTTCGGCCACGGTGCGGGTACCGCCCACGCCGTACAGCTCGCCCGGGTCGCGCTGCTCGATCTCGATCTGGCTGCCATCCACGGTCTCCATGTCCACGGTCGAGGACGGCGCCACCACCATGAACTTGACCCCGTGGTGGCGAGCGGCGATGGCCAGCTGATAGGTGCCGATCTTGTTGGCGGTATCGCCGTTGGCGCAGATGCGGTCGGCGCCGACGATCACCCATTGCACCGCACCGGTCTTCATCAGGTGCGAGGCTGCCGAATCGGCGATCAAGGTGGCGTCGATGCCATCCTGCTGCAGTTCCCACACGGTCAGGCGTGCGCCCTGCAGCCACGGACGGGTCTCGCCGGCGAACACGCGGGCGATGCGGTGCTGGGCCATACCGGCACGGATCACGCCCAGTGCCGTGCCGAAGCCGGCGGTGGCCAGCGAGCCGGTGTTGCAGTGGGTCAGCACGCCGCTGCCGGCCTCGATCAGGCCCGCGCCCAGCGCGCCCATGTGGCGGTTGGCGGCCAGGTCCTCCTCGGCAATGGCCTGCGCTTCGGCTTCCAGCAGAGCCTTCCAGTCGGCGCCGGCGACGTTCAGGCAGCGACGCATGCGCGCCAGCGCCCAGGCCAGATTGACGGCGGTCGGGCGCGATGCGTTCAGGCGCTGCAGCGCCGGCTCCAACTGCTGAAGCGCATGCGCGCCATCAGCGGCCTGCACGTCCCGCGCCGCCAGCACCACACCCCACGCTGCGGCAATGCCGATCGCGGGCGCGCCACGCACGGTCAGCGCGTGGATGGCGCTGGCAACTTCGTCACTGTCATGGCAGACCACGTGCTCGACCACGAACGGCAGCTTGCGCTGGTCCAGCAGTTGCAGGGCATCGCCGGTCCAGAGGATCGGGCGGATGTGGTCATAACGGGCGTAGTCGATGTCGGAGGCAGTGTTCATGGGCCCATTGTAGGGCCACGCCCCGCGTGGTTGGAGCCTGCCCGGGCTCAATTCACCGAGAATTCGGCGCGGCAGCCGCCGTCCACCCAGATCCCGTTGCGGTTCCAGCCCCAGGTGTTGCCTTCCTCGCACGGGGTGCTGGACAACTGCTCGGTAACGACCGCGCCGACCGAAATGCTCGCCCCACAGAAGCGGCGCTTCTTCGACTTCGACTCGCAGGTCAGGCGGCGTGGCACGTCGACAAAACGGCCGTCCTCGTCAGCCACTTCGAAATCGCCCTGGCAACCACGGCTGGTCCAGACTTCATTGCGCTTGTAGCCCCAGCCCTGCCCTTCGCGGCACGGCAGCACCGACAGCTGGCGCAGCAGGCGCACCGGCGCCCCGTCCAGGCGCACCGGGCAACTCTGCGGGCGGCCATTGGATTCGCAGCGCACCACACGGCGGACCAGGCGCTTGCCTTCCGTTGCCGCAGGCGCTGCACCTTCCGCACGACGCGCACGGAACTCGGCGCGGCAGCCAAGGGTGACCCACACGCCACTGCGGTCGGTGCCCCATTCGCTGCCACGGATGCAACTGTTGCTGGACAACTGGCGCACAAGGTCGATGCCATTGCTGACGTCGATATCGCAATGCACCCAGCCCATGTCGCGCGATTCGCAGGTCACCACTTCGCCGTCATAGCCCGCCTGCTGGGCCGACGCCGATGACGGCAGCCAGGCACCCCAGAGCGCGATGGAGTACACCGGTGCAGCGACAACCGCAAACCACTTGACCAAAGCCTTCCCCAGCAGGAATGGATGAACTGCGTGCCAGTGTCCGGCATCTGCCGTGATAAGAGCATCATCCTGCTTACCGAAGCAAGCGCGGAAACGCGGAATTCCGTTCAGTCTTCGATGTTCAGGAACGTGCGCACCGCGCTCACGCGTGGGCGAAGTCGTAGGCCAGCACATCGGCGATACGCGGCGTGCGGCTCATCGCCATCAACAACCGATCGACACCCACCGCCACGCCAGCGCAGGCAGGCATCGATGGCAACGCCGACAGCAGCGCCTCATCCACGGACGGTTGCACCTGGCCCCGCTCATGGCGGCGCTGCAGGTCACGCTGGAATCGCGCACGCTGTTCGTGCGCGTCGTTCAGTTCGTGATAGCCGTTGGCCAGTTCCACTGCCCCCAGATAAAGCTCGAAACGCTCGGCCAGTGGCGGCGTGCCGGCTCGAATGCGCGCCAGTGCGGCCTGGCTGGCAGGCCAATCGTGGACCACGGTCATCACTGCGTCATCGAAATGCGGCTGGATATGATGGGTCATCAGCAGATCCAGCCAGTCATCGCGGGTCAGCCCGACCGGGTCGATATGTACCTCGCCCAGCGCGGCACGCAACGCGGCCTCATCGGCATCGAACGGATCCACACCCACGTACTGCTGGAACAGCTCGCGATAACTGAGCACACGCAGCGTCGCACTGCGCCCGACCAGGGCCAGCGCCTGGCCGACCAGCTCGGCGGTTTCCTGCACCAGACGATGGTGGTCCCAACCGACCCGGTACCACTCCAGCATGGTGAATTCCGGATTGTGGCGGCCGCCCGCCTCGCCGTTGCGGAACACCCGGCCCAGTTCGTAACAGTCACCCACGCCCGCCGCCAGCAGGCGCTTGAGCGGATACTCCGGCGAGGTACGCAGCCAGCGGCGGCGGCCACCGGCATCGACATGGCCGGTGAAATCGGTGTGGAAGCTGTCGATGTTCGGCTCAGTGTTGCCGGCCACCGACAGGATCGGCGTCTCCACCTCCAGCACATCGCGATCGGCGAAGAAGCGGCGCACCAGCGCGTTGAGCGCGGCACGCTGCTGCAGCGCGCGCAGCAGGGCCTCGCTCACAGGATGCCCTCCGGGCGCGGATGATCCAGCGGCAGGGTCAGCAGATCGCGGGTGTCATCGATGTAGCCACTGGCCAGGTACAGGCGCCGGGCCAGTTCGTTGTGGTGGTTCACTTCCAGCCGCAGGCGGCTGACGCCACGCCCGCGAGCGCGCTGTTCGCAGATGGCCAGCGCCTGCTTGCCGCGGCCGCGGCCGCGCGCGCGGTGACTCAGGTACAGCTCGTCCAGCAACATGAAATGGCCGCCCTGCTCCAGGCTGAAACCCATCGCGATCACTGCGTAGCCCACCACCTCGGCGGCCTCGTCCAGCCACAGCAGCACCTCGCCATTGCGCGGATCGGCCAGCAGCGCGTCCACGCCGCGACGCACGCGCGCGTCGTCGAAGTCGATCTTGTCTTCGGCATAGAACTCGCGCATCAACGTGATCAACAGTTCTTCGTCGGCACGGGTGGCCAGGCGGAAATCCAGCGGAGCGGTCTGCATCGGTGTTCCTTTGTGTTTCATGCCGGGCGCCAGGCACCCGGCGGGGTCATCATTCGTGTTCGGCGAGGTAGGCCAGCAGGCGGTCTTCGTCCCATACCGGCACGCCCAGCGACTGCGCCTTGTCCAGCTTGGAGCCGGCCTCGGTACCGGCCACCACGAAGCTGGTCTTCTTCGACACGCTGCCGGAGACCTTGGCACCCAGCGCTTCCAGGCGTTCCTTGGCGGCATCGCGGGTGAGCTGGGCCAGGGTGCCGGTCAGCACCACGGTCTGCCCATCCAGCGGGCCGGCCACGATCTCGGCCAGCGCCGGCGCCTTGGCCAGGATCTGCTGCATCGCCTTCTCGGCCGCCAGCAACATCGCGCCATGGCCATCGGCATCGAGCCACGCAGCCAGGCCGCGTGCAGTGTCATCGGGCAGGCCGGCGTTGACGAACTGGCCATGCTCGGCGTCGAGCACTGCTTGCGCGCCGGAAAGCGCAGCGACCAGTTTTTCGGCGCGCAGGCGGGTGATGCCCGGGATTTCCGATTCGACCAGCAGCTGCGCCAGATCCAGCCCTTCGCGCAGCTTGGCACTGGGCGCATGCACATCGCTGATGCGCACCTGACCGACCTGCAGCAGGTCATCGATGGCCTGCTGGTTGCCCTGCTGCTCGAAGAAATGACCCAGCGAACGCGCCACTTCGCCGCCGATGTCCGGCACACGCTTGAACAGCGGCCACGGCAGGTGGCGGATCAGCTCCAGGTCACCGAACCACTGCGCCAGCGCCTTGGCCGTGCTCTCACCCACGTGCTCGATGCCAAGCGCAAACAGCAGGCGCTCCAGCGTGGCCGCGCGGCTGGCGTCGATTGCCGCGATCAGGTTGTCGGCCCACTTGGTGGCGATCTTCTTCGTGTTCCATTCGAAGCTGGCCGGCTGTGCCAGCGCCTGTGCGCGCCAGCCCGGATCGTTGCCATCCAGCTTGAGCACCGCATTGAGCACCGCACCACTGCCTTCGGCGGGCAGGTGCAGCTTCAGCGCAGCCGCCAGTGCGGAAGGGTCCTCGGCATCCAGCACCAGCTTCAGATGCAGCAGCTGGTCACGGTTGAGCCGGTACAAATCGGCCACGCTTCTGACGATGCCGGCGTCGACCAGGGTTTCGATGTACTTGTCACCCAGGCCATCGATATCCATCGCGCGACGCGAGGCGAAATGGGCGATGGCTTCCTTGCGCTGCGCCGGGCAGGACAGTTCGCCCGAGCAGCGCCATGCGGCAGCACCTTCCTCGCGCACGATTTCCGAGCCGCACACCGGGCAGCGCGTCGGCATCTGCCACGGCGTGGTGCCCGGCGGGCGGCGATCAAGGATGACGCTGACCACTTCCGGAATCACATCACCGGCGCGGCGCACGATCACGCTGTCACCCACGCGCACATCCAGGCGTGCGATCTGGTCGGCGTTGTGCAACGTGGCGTTGGACACGATCACGCCGGCCACCGCCACCGGTGCCAGCCGCGCGACCGGTGTGGCAGCACCGGTGCGGCCGATCTGGATCTCGATCGCCTCTACCGTAGTGCTCTGTTCCTGTGCCGGGAACTTGTGCGCGATGGCCCAGCGCGGCGCACGCGAAACGAAGCCCATGGCCTGCTGGCCGGCGCGGTCATCCAGCTTGTAGACCACGCCATCGATATCGAATGGCAGGCCATCGCGGCGCTCACCGATATCGCGGTAGTAGCCGAGCAGGCCGTCGGTGCCTTCCACGACCTTGCACAGCTCACTGACCGGGAAGCCCCAGGCACCGAGCTGGGCCAGTGTGCCCGAATGGGTGTCCGGCAGCTCGCCGCCCTGCACTTCGCCGGTGCCGTAGGCGAAGAAACTCAGCCGGCGCTGCGCACTGATCTTCGGATCGAGCTGGCGCAGCGAACCGGCCGCCGCGTTGCGCGGATTGGCCAGCACCTTGCCGCCCTGCTGGCGCGCACGCTCGTTGTAGGCCTCGAAGTCGGCGCGGGCCATGTAGACCTCGCCGCGTACTTCCAGCACATCCGGCCAGTCCTTGCCGTGCAGGCGCTTGGGAATATCACCGATCTCGCGCAGGTTGGCGGTCACGTCCTCGCCGGTACTGCCATCGCCACGGGTCGCGCCGAGCACGAAATGACCGTCCTCGTAGCGCAGGCTGATCGCCAGGCCGTCCATCTTCGGCTCGGCCGAGAACCGCAGGCTGCGACGGCCCAGGCGCTCGTCGATGCGGCGTACGAAATCCGCCACTTCCTCGTCGCTGAAGGCATTGGACAGCGACAGCATCGGCACCGCGTGGCGCACTTCCGGGAAGCGGCCGGAGGGGCGCGCACCGACCTGCTGGGTCGGGCTGTCGGCACGGGCCAGCTCCGGATGCTCGCGCTCCAGCGCTTCCAGCTCGCGCACCATCCGGTCGTAGTCGACGTCGGGGATCTCCGGCGCGTCCAGCTCATGGTAGGCGCGGTTGGCCTGGGCGATCTGCCGGCGAAGGTCTTCGGCGCGTTCGGCGGGGCTGGGGCTCATCGGGATCCGGTGGTTCTGGGATGGCCGGGGATTCTACCGCGCCCGACCGTCAGGCCCTGTAACGCCGCCGCCTTTTGTAGAGTCGAGCCAAGCTCGACTGTTCCTCCCTCGCTCTGGCAGGCGCCATCCACTCCCCCGCTCTGGTAGGTGCCAACCACTCCCCAGCTCTGGTACGTGCCAACCACCCTCCCGCTCTGGTAGGTGCCAACCTTGGTTGGCACATTTACAGTCGAACATGGTTCGACTCCGCAGAAGAGCAGCTTGCCG
>NZ_JASJSQ010000026.1:0-56758 GCF_030236855.1 Stenotrophomonas maltophilia group sp. Smal13 | reverse complement strand
AGCTCGGCAGCGATTCCAACAGGGTCAGCGCACGGCGCACGTCGCCGTCGGCGGCGGTGGCGATTTCCAGCAGTAGTTCGGGAGCGACCTCGATGCCCTCCTCGACCAGGCCGCGTTCGCGGTCACCCAGCGCACGCTCCAGCGCCTCGACGATGTCGGTGGGCGAGACGCCCTCCAGCACATGCACGCGGCAGCGCGACAGCAGCGCCGAGTTCAGCTCGAACGACGGATTCTCGGTGGTGGCACCGACGAACAGAATGGTGCCGCGCTCGATGTGCGGCAGGAACGCATCCTGCTGCGCCTTGTTGAAGCGATGCACCTCGTCCACGAACAGCACGGTGCGGCGACCTTCGGCAAACCGCTGCGCGGCCTCGGCCAGCACCTGGCGCACTTCCGGCAGGCCGGACAGCACCGCGGAGATCGCACGGAACTCGGCGTCGGAATACTCGGCCAGCAGCAGTGCCAGCGTGGTCTTGCCGCAGCCCGGCGGCCCCCACAGGATCATCGAATGCACGCGACCGGACTCGACCGCGCGACGCAGCGCGCTGTCCGGCGCCAGCAGGCGCTTCTGCCCGACCATTTCGTCGAGGGTGCGTGGGCGCATGCGCTCGGCCAGTGGGCGCAGATGTTCCCGATCGACGCTCAGCAGATCGGGGCCGGGGAAGGAAGTTGAACGATGTCTTGCCACACGCTCATTGTACCGCGAGAGCGTGCCAACCAAGGTTGGCACCCACCAAGGCGGTGCCGGTTGACACCCGCCAGAGCAGATAGCGCCAGGCCGTGCTTGGTAGCGGATCAAGCTGCAGGGATCGGTAGTGCCGGCCGCTGGCCGGCAGATCAAAAGCGTGTCAACCAAGGTTGACACCCACCAAGGCGTTTCCGCCCAGAGATCAGTTACCGATGACGTCGGTGCCCTTCGGCGGGGTAAAGCTGAAGGTGCCGGCAGCAAAGCCCGGGTTACGCTTCCAGCCACTGAAGCTGATCACGGTGCGCTGGCCGACGGCGTCGGTGATTTCCATCTTGGCCAGGCCCTGGGCATTGAAGCCCAGCGCGGCGTACTGGAAGCTGGCTTCGGTCTCGCGCTTCGGCGACAGCGACAGCCACTGCAGGCCGTCGCGCTGCGCGGCCTCTTCGCTGACGTCGTACTGCTGCTCCAGCAGCGCCGGGTTGATCAGCGCGGTCAGCGGGCTGTTCTGCTCTTCCTTGCCCTGCTCGCGAACAGTGGCCTGCTCCAGGTCCGGCTCGTACATCCAGACCTTCCTGCCGTCGGCCACGATCAGCTGTTCGTGCGGGCGCACGTATTCCCAGCGGAACAGGCGCGGCGCGGACAAGGCCACGCGGCCGCTGGTCGATTCCTTGACCTTCCCGCGGCTGTCGAACACCTGCTGGCTGAACTGGCCATCCAGGCCCTTCAGGCCACTGGTGAAGGTCTTCAGGTCATCGCGGGCGCCAGCCCAGGCGCTGCCGGCGGCGGCGCAGGCCACGGCCAGGGTGGTGGTGGCAAGGAAACGGCGGAGGCGGAAGTTCATGCGGGAATCCTGTGGGCGCGGGCGCCAGGAAAGGTGGTTGCCAGTGTGCCCGGGGAAAGATGAATGGGCGATCAGGGCGACATTATGCCGCCCCGAACGTCCATCGGCGATTCAGCCGCCGGAACCCGGCAGCTTGCCGTACAGCACCTGCCCGCGGAAGCCGCGCCGCACTTCGCGGTACAGCGCGCGGAACGCCGGATAGTCCTGCGGCTGGCACAGCGCCTCTGGTCCACGCACCGCATTCTGCTGCAACCGGTGATGGACGATCACGTCCTGGCCCTCGCGGCTCCAGTCCACGCGATACTCGCCGGCGGCGTTGGTGAAACGCTGGCTGGCCGGGATGGCGATGATCGGCGCATTGGCCGGGAACTGCAGGCGATAGGTTTCCTCGCGCAGGCTGGCGTTGCAGTAGAACGGCGTCTCGTTGGCCGGCGCCGAGGCGGTGGCGTACAGGCCACGCACCGATTCGCCACCCGGCGGGTCCGGCACAGCCATGCCGCCGGCCACGCTGAAGTCGGCGTAGTCCTCGGCCTGGAACGCCATGCGGTAGCCAAACGGCCGGGTCAGGTCGACCGGCACGCCCTGGATCTGCAGCTGCCCTCGCCCATCGAAACCGGACGCGGCCATGATCTGCTCTTCAGCGCGCGCACGGTTCTGCGCGTTGAGCTGGGAGAACTGGGCGCGCATGCCGATCTCGGCGTTCTCGCCCAGCTTCGGAATCGTCTCGCCGCGCAGGTTGCCGTTGGCGTCGAAGGTGAAGCGCACCTCCATCGAGGTGGCATTGCGCTCCGGCGTATTGGCCGGGGTGCGCGCCAGTGAGGCGTCGCGGGTACGCATCACCGGTGCACCGAGGTCGCCTTCCGGCAGCTGGCCGAAGCGCGCCCACGCGGTGGTCGAATCCAGGTACAGATCGAACTCGGGAATGTAGGTGATGGCGTGGTTGAAGCGGCCCAGCACCGGGATCTTCGGCAGCGTCGGGCCACCGCTGGCACCGATCAGCACCGGCGAGCTGGCGATGCCCTTGGCCGCCAGCAGCGCCTCCAGGATCGTCACATGGTCCTTGCAGTCACCATAGTGGTTGTCGAGGATGCTCTGCGCACTGTTCGGCTCCAGGCCACCATTGCCCAGGTACACCGCCACGTAGCGGATGTTCTGCGCCACCCAGCGGTACAACGCGTCGGCCTGCTCGCGACGGTCGCTGATGCCAGCAGTGATCTCATCGGCCAGCGCCTGCAGTTCCGGCGTGACCTGCGCGGCCGGGCCGGCCTTGAGCTGGTAGGCGCGACCCATCTGCGACCAGTCACGATAGGTACTGGCCATGATGTTCGGGCCGAACTCCCAGCCTGCCGCCGACCAGTTCTGTGCCGGCATGGCCTCGCGCCGCTGGTAGCGCCAGCGCCACTGCGCCTGGCCGTTCTTCACCGTCGGGCGATCGCTGCCCTGCACGCCGCGGCTGTCGACGAACATCGGCAGGTTGGCCGGCGCACTCAGGGTGACCTCGGCGTCCTCGTACTCGGTGAAGACGTTGAAGGTCTCCCACAGGCCGAAGTAGCCGGGGAAGTACGGCGTGGCCTGGGTGCGGCGTACCTGGTAGAACAGGCGCGTGCCCGGGGCCAGGTTCGGGAACACGATCACCCGCACCTTGCGGTCGGCATACATCGCCGCCGAGGCGCTGGAATAGCTTTCCTGGGTGTAGATGCGGTCAGCCGGCACGTCGCGGCGCTGGCCGTCGGCGGTGATGGTGTAGGCACCGAGTACTTCCAGCGTCTCCATCTTCTCGCTGTAGCTCAGCCGCACCTGGCTGAACTGCTCGACGGAGGCCTTGGTCTTGAGCAGGACTTCGTAGGTTTCGGTCTGCACATTGCCCGCATCCGGCCGCACCTGGTAGTCGGCGCGGTAACGGACAATGCTGAAATTATTGCTGGCTTCGGTATCGCCGCTGGTGGAAGGCGGCGCCGTGGCGGGCGCGGAGGTGGCGGTGTCTGCCAGTGCCGGGCCGGCAGCCAGGAAGGCTGCCAGCGCCAGTGCCAGCGCGCTTGGTACGGGGTGAAGCATGCGTCGGTTCCTTGGACGTCGTGGGGGATACGTCGGGTCTTACTTCGGCGGCGGCGGTGCCAGCACCGTGCGGTCGCCGTTGTGCTCGGGCGGACTGACCACGCCGGCCGCTTCCATGGCCTCGATCAATCGCGCTGCACGGTTGTAGCCGATCTTCAGCCGGCGCTGCACGCCGGAAATCGAGGCACGGCGGGTCTCGGTGACCACCCGCAGCGCTTCGTCATACAACGGGTCGGACTCATCGCCGGCAGAGCTGTTCTCGGGCAGGCCGGTGGCGCCGACGACCACGCCGTCGCCCATCGTCTGCACTTCGTCCAGCACGCCGTCGACATAGTCGGCCGGGCCCATCGCCTTGAGGTGTTCAACCACGCGATGCACTTCCTCGTCGGAGACGAAGGCGCCGTGCACGCGCTCGGGCATGGCGGTACCCGGCGGCAGGTACAGCATGTCGCCGTGGCCGAGCAGGGTTTCTGCGCCGGACTGGTCGAGGATGGTGCGCGAGTCGATCTTGGAACTGACCTGGAAGGCGATGCGGGTCGGGATGTTGGCCTTGATCAGGCCGGTGATCACGTCCACCGACGGGCGCTGCGTGGCCAGGATCAGGTGGATGCCGGCCGCACGCGCCTTCTGTGCCAGGCGCGCGATCAGCTCTTCCACCTTCTTGCCGACGATCATCATCATGTCGGCGAATTCGTCGATGAAGATGACGATGAACGGCAGCGTCTCCAGCGGACGCGGCGCCTCGCCCAGTTCCGGGTTCGGCTTGAACAGCGGGTCCATCAGTGGCTGGCCGGCGTCCTGGGCTTCCTTCACCTTCTTGTTGAAGCCCGCCAGGTTGCGCACGCCCACCGCGCTCATCAGCTTGTAGCGGCGCTCCATCTCGGCCACGCACCAGCGCAGGCCATTGGCGGCCTCCTTCATGTCGGTGACCACCGGCGCCAGCAGGTGCGGGATGCCCTGGTAGACGCTCAGTTCGAGCATCTTCGGGTCGATCATCAGCATCCGCAGGTCTTTCGGCGAGGCCTTGAACAGCAGGCTCAGCACCATCGCGTTGACCGCCACCGACTTGCCCGAACCGGTGGTACCGGCCACCAGCAGGTGCGGCATGCGCGCCAGGTCGGCCACGGTCGAGCGGCCAGCGATGTCCTTGCCCAGCGCCAGGGTCAGCACGCTGGCCGACTTGTCGTATTCCTTCGAACGCAGCAGCTCGGAGAGGTAGATCATCTCGCGGGTGACGTTGGGAATTTCCAGGCCGATCACCGATTTGCCCGGAATGACGTCGACCACGCGCACCGACTTCACCGACAGGCCGCGCGCGATGTCCTTGTCCAGCGAACTGATCTGGCTGACCTTGATGCCCGGCGCCGGCTCGATCTCGAAGCGGGTAATGACCGGGCCGGGGTTGGCGCCGACCACCTGGGCGTCGATGCGGAAATCCTTCAGCTTGAACTCGATCTGCCGCGACAGCGCGTCCAGGGTTTCCTTGTCGTAGCCCACCGGCTGCGGCTTGGGGTCATCCAGCAGGGCCAGCGGCGGCAGGTCCGAGCCGTCGCCGTTGACGCCCCGGAACATCGGAATCTGCGTGTCGCGCTTGGCCCGGTCACTCTTCTCGATCACCGGTTCCGGGCGCGGCTCGATCTTCACCGGCTCGCGCTTGGCGCGCACCTCGGCATCGGCCTTGCGCACTTCCTGGCGCTCCTCGCGCATCACCCGGGTCTGCTGCCACTCGGTGACTTCTTCCTTCTTGCGCGCCAGCAACGGCGCCAGCGACATCACGCCGCGGCCGATCTTCTCCATCACCGTGAACCAGGACAGCCCGGTGGCCAGGGTGATCGAGGCCAAGAGCAGCACCAGCACGAACAGGTTCGCGCCCAGCGCACCGAAGCCCACCGTGAGCGAATTGCCGACCAGCTTGCCGAGGATGCCGCCGGCACTGGAGACGTCGCCACTGAACAGGCGCACATGCAGGAAGCCGGTGCCGGCGATCAGGAAACCGACCAGGCCGACCAGGCGCAGCGCCGGGTCCAGATCGTTCTCGCCCTTGCTCTCGCGCTTGAGGCCGAACATGGCGATCCACGCCAGCGCGCCCAGCACCACCGGCAGCAGGAAGGCGATGTAGCCGAACAGCTGCAGCAGCACGTCGGCGATCCAGGCGCCGGCGCGACCACCCAGGTTGTGCACCGGCGCGACCACGCTGCCGGTGTGCGACCAGCCCGGGTCGGTCGCTGAATAGGTGAACAGACTGGCCGCCAGATACAGCAGCGCCGGCGCGATGGCGATCAGGCCAAGGTCGCGCCAGAGGCGTTGGCGGCGTGGATTGTCGGTCGTCGCCGCCGCGGCCGTGCGACGTGACGCCTTGCTGTCGTCGGACTTGGAGCGTTCGGGGACCTGCTTCGCCACCTTAGACCATACCTTTGGAATGCGCTGTTAGTGATTGATAATAAATGAGACGGCGTCAGTTTTCAGTTATGCGACATCTGACAGGGCAATCGGAGGGCCGGAACTACTGCTGGATGACGGCGTTCTGTTCATCGGCTTGAATCGCCCTGCCCCAGCCGCCACTCTATGACCAGCCACGGATGCTGCGCAAACATCGCCAGCGCCTTGTCCCATCTACTTTTTCGCGAGTCTACATGAGCACCAGCCTGCCCTCCCGCCACCAGCGCCTCGTCATCCTCGGTTCCGGCCCGGCCGGTTGGACCGCCGCCGTCTACGCCGCCCGCGCCAACCTGAAGCCGGTCGTCATCACCGGCCTGCAGCAGGGCGGCCAGCTGATGACCACCACCGAGGTGGACAACTGGCCGGGCGACGCCCACGGCCTGATGGGCCCGGACCTGATGGCGCGCATGCAGGCCCACGCCGAGCGCTTCGAGACCGAAGTCATCTTCGACCACATCCACACCGCCGACGTGTCGCAGCGCCCGTTCAAGCTGATCGGCGACAGCCACGAGTACACCTGCGATGCCCTGATCATCGCCACCGGCGCCACCGCCAAGTATCTGGGCATCCCGACCGAGGACGAGTTCAAGGGCCGCGGCGTGTCTGCCTGCGCCACCTGTGACGGCTTCTTCTACCGCGACCAGGACGTGGTCGTGGTCGGCGGCGGCAACACCGCCGTGGAAGAGGCGCTGTACCTGTCCAATATCGCCCGCAAGGTCTACCTGGTCCACCGCCGCGACACCCTGAAGGCGGAAAAGATCATGCAGGACAAGCTGTTCAAGAAGGTCGCCGAAGGCAAGATCGAGACCGTCTGGCACCATCAGGTTGAAGAAGTGCTGGGCAATGATGCCGGCGTGACCGGCGTGCGCGTGAAGTCCACGCTGGACGGCAGCACCCGCGACATCGACGCCCACGGCTTCTTCGTGGCCATCGGCCACCACCCGAACACCACCCTGTTCGACGGCCAGCTGGCGATGAACAACGGTTACCTGGAAATCCGCTCGGGCCTCGGCGGCAATGCCACCCAGACCTCGGTGGAAGGCGTGTTCGCCGCCGGCGACGTGGCCGACCAGCACTACCGCCAGGCGATCACCTCGGCCGGTTTCGGCTGCATGGCCGCACTGGACGCCGAGCGCTACCTGGACGCACAGGGCAAGGCCGGCTGAGAGGCTGACCCGCTCCTGTAGGGTCGAGCCATGCTCGACTCCGGATAAAAGGCCGACGCCGGTGCGTCGGCCTTTCTGTTTCATCTGCCCTATCCTTCCCCCATGCCCTCCTCCCGTTTCCTCGACTCCCTGCAGTCCGTTTCCGCCACCGACTGGGATGCCCTGCACGACGGCCGCAACCCTTTCGTCAGCCACGCCTTCCTCTCGGGCCTGGAACAACATGGCTGCCTGCGCGAGGACTGGGGCTGGCAGCCCCGGCACTTCACGCTGTGGGAGGGCAACACGCTGGTCGGCGCCATTCCGGGTTACCTGAAGACCAACTCCCACGGCGAATTCGTGTTCGACCATGCCTGGGCCAACGCGTATGCCCGTCATGGCCGCGACTACTATCCGAAGTGGCTGGGCGCGGTGCCGTACTCGCCGGTCACCGGCCCGCGCCTACTGGCCCGTCACGATCTGGAGCGCGCCGCGTTGCTGTCGGCATTGCGCGAGACGCTGCCGACGCTGGACGTCTCCTCGGCCCATATCAACTTCCACACCGCAGGTGACGAGGCGTTGTTCGGCGATGACTGGCTGCTGCGCGAGGATGTGCAGTTCCAGTGGCAGAACCCGGGCGACTGGGCCACGTTCGAGCAGTTCCTCGGCGCGATGGACCACAAGCACCGCAAGAACATCCGCCAGGAACGGGCCAAGGTCACCCGCCAGGGCATCACCTTCCGCGTGGTGCACGGCGACGAAGCCAGCCGCGCCGACCTGCAGGCGATGTACCGCTTCTACCTGCAGACCTTCCTCGAGTACGGCAATGCCCCGGCGCTGACCGAGACCTTCCTGCGCCATCTGGCGATATCCCTGGGGCGCGGGCTGGTGCTGTTCCTGGCCGAACAGGACGGCGAGCTGATTGCCGGCGCGCTATGCCTGCGCGGTGGAGACACGCTGTACGGCCGTTACTGGGGCGGCGCCACCCTGCCCGGCCTGCACTTCGAGGCCTGCTACTACCAAGGCATCGAGTATTGCCTGCGCGAAGGGCTGACCCGCTTCGAGCCGGGCGCACAGGGCGAGCACAAGCTGGCACGCGGTTTCCTGCCGACGCTGGTGCACAGCCGGCACTGGGTGGCCGATCCGGACTTCGCGGAAGCGCTGCAGGAGTGGTGCCGGCAGGAGCGACAGAGTGTGCGGCGCTACCAGCAGGAGCTGCAGGGGCATGGGCCGTTCCGCGTAGAACCGTAGAGGCGCGCTTGCTCGATTGGCGCGGTGCCGAAAAGCGTGCCAACCAAGGTTGGCAACTGCCAAGGCAATAGCGAGGGCGCTGTGCTCAGGTGCACTGCCAGAAGTGCCCGCTCACCCGGCACTTTGCACACCAGAACGTATAGAGCATGCCGCCGCTGCCCCACAGCAGCGTGCCCTCACCCGTGGTCGGCAGTGTCGAATCCAGCTGCATCACGAACGGCATCTCTTCGCCGCAATCGATGCACGCCGGGTACCAGGCACTCTGCACCCAGCTCGGCGCGCCGCCCACGCGCGACAGGTTCTGCCGATGATTGGACTGGCCCCAGTCCTGTTGTTGCCAGCGCGCACTGTCCATGGCGACCAGACCCACCTCGGCCTGCATCAGGTCGCCACTGTCGGTGGGTGTGTTCGGTACCTCACGGTGCTGGCTGGGGTGGCAGCTGGGCAGGCCGGCCGCATCATGGCGATAGAAACGCACGGGCGGGTCTTCCCAGCCGCAGCAGTCCAGGCACAGCCCCAGCGTGATCTCGCCCGACGCGCCCGGCTGCAGCGCGGCGACATCGGTCTGCAGCAGGCGCTGCAGCGGCGCATGGCAGCTGCTACACAGCGCTTCCAGCGGCCCTCCCATCTGCCCAGCATGGTGTACCTGCCCATCATTCCAGGTCGGGTGCAGGCGCCAGATGCGCCTGCGCCAGCTCGGCTCGTCCGCCTGCTGCGCGCGATGCTGTTCGCGGCCGAAGCGGAAGTGCAATGGCCGCTCGCCATGCAGGCGACGCGGCTGCGGACCTTCGGCGACGCCGGCCCAGTGCGCTCAGACCTCGGCATCCAAGCGCCCCCAGTCGACCAGGTAGCCGCGAGCAATGGCGTAGGTTTCGGGCTGGACGGCGAGCAGCAGCGCCCTGGCCCGCGCCATTTCGCGATCGTCATCGGCTTCGGCCAGGATCTGCGCCCAATGCGCGGCCGTCGCGCTGGGCAGGCCCTGCCAGACCTGCGCGGCCAACTGCACCTCATTCTCACTGGCGACCGCCAGCAATGCCTCCCAATCGCCCTGCAGCACCTGCGGCGCCTGATAGCTGGCGAACTCCATCACGCTCGTCAACACGTCACCGCGCTCGCCCGCGCGATAGCGGCGCCACGCGTCGGCCGCGACCGCGGGCACCGCGTCATCCGGCAGCAGGTCCAGTGCCATGTCGAGGAAGGCCGAGCCCGGCGAAGGCCGCGCCAGCGCCTGCAGCATCAACTCTCCCAGCTGACGCGGCTGTTCAGTGGCCAGCGACAGCAGCATGCCTTGGCTGTCGTTGCGCGTGCGCGGGGCGTCATGCAGGTCGAGGATGGCGCTGATCGAGTCACTCATTCGGAGGCTCCTTGCCGGTGAACAGTGATGGTGCCAGACATCACGAATCACCACGACGAATACAATGGCCCCATGACCCGCCAGCTGCCCTGGCGCCTGGCCGATGCGCCGGACGCCCCCTTCCCTCCGGCCGAGACCGCACTGCGCCAGCCCGATGGCCTGCTGGCGGTGGGCGGCGACCTGCATCCGGTGCGTCTACTCAATGCCTACGCCGGCGGTATCTTTCCGTGGTTCAGCGAGGGTGAGCCAATCCTGTGGTGGTCGCCGGACCCGCGCATGGTGTTCCGCACCGACGGCGTGCATCTGTCCAGCCGCTTCCGCCGCCAGCTGCGCAGCAGCACGTGGGAGATCACCGCCGACACCGCCTTCAGCCAGGTGATGCGCGCCTGCGCCGCCGCACCACGCCCTGGCCAGGACGGTACGTGGATCAGCCCGGCGATGGTCGAGGCCTACAGCCAACTGCACGACCTTGGCTTCGCCCATTCCTTCGAAGTCTGGGATCGGCAGACACTGGTCGGCGGCATCTACGGCGTCGCGATCGGCGCCATGTTCTTCGGCGAGAGCATGTTCAGTGGCGCCAGTGGCGGCTCCAAGATCGCCCTGGCCGCGTTGGCAGCCACCCTGCGTGGCTGGAGCTGGGAACTGATCGATGCCCAGGTGGAGAATCCGCACCTGCTGCGGATGGGCGCCGAGCACCTGCCGCGCGCGGACTTCCTGGAGCACGTCCGTCAGGCCGTACACCGTGACGGCCGTGAAGGCCCCTGGACCCAGGCGGTAGGACGCTTGCCAGCACAGCGTTTGGCCGGGGGTTAACACAAACTTTGCAAGCCGGGCCCATCACGCGTAAAATACCGCGCCTTAGGCCCAGCGTGGCCGTTTTCTGAACCGCACAGGACTACATGTCGAAAGACGATTCCATCGAGTTCGAGGGCACCGTCAGCGAGACGCTGCCGAACACCACTTTCCGCGTTCGTCTGGAAAATGGGCACGAAATCATCGCCCACATCTCCGGCCGCATGCGCAAGAACTACATCCGCATCCTCACCGGTGACCGGGTCAAGGTTGAAATGACCCCGTACGACCTGACCAAGGGTCGTATCACCTACCGCATGAAGTAAGCGGTCGGCGCATTGCGCCACTCCGACAGGGCCGGCCTCGCTGCTGGCCCTTTGTCGTGCGCGGAAGAAAGCGACCGGCACCGGGACCGCTCGATTTTCGTCCCTGTCCGAAATACCGCATCGCGCCGCGACTCTAGACTCAATGCGTTCTTCACAGAAGGCGTTGCGCGCATGACCTACCTGATCGTCCTGGACCCCCAGTCCGTCACCAGCCGCTGCTACGCCAGCAAGGGCCCGGACGGCACCTGGTTCGGCCAGCCCTGCCTGGTCTGCACCAGCATGGACGCCTCGCACCCGCTGTACCTGGCCGTGCAGCGCGAGATTCCGCATATGGGCAGCACCCTCAAGCAGCGCCTGCACATTCCGCACGAGGCGGTCGCCTTTGTCATCGAAGACGGCGGCGACCAGGGGCGCCAGCAGGGATTCCGTTCGATCGCGGCCTGAGGCGCCAAAGGTCATCGTGACCGATCTCACCGTGGCGTCGGTCAGCCCTGCTTGCGGCAGATTCGCATTTGCAGCGGCGGCGGCATCTTGGGATCCGATCCAGTCCGGATCGCTGCCCCCTGCCCCGCCATGAACCTGTCTTCCCTGCTCATCCCCCTGGCTTTGTCTGCCGTCACCCTGCTGGCGTCGTCCGCCCATGCCGCCGACACCGCGCCGGCACAGTGCGTATCACTGACCGGCGAACAGCAGATCGTTCGCGCCGGCGCCGACAAGAACATCCTGCTTCGCTCCGGCGAAGACCACTATGTTGTGCATTTCCGCAACAGCTGCCCTTCTGCCGTACTGGCCACCCGCCTCGGCTTCAAGACCGACGGCAAAGAAGCTGACGAGCTGTGCAGCGAGGGCCGTAGCGCACTGGACACAGGTCGCGGCAGCTGCGAGGTTGCACGCATCGAGAGGAACGAAACCGGGCGATTCAAGCGTGAGGCGCGCCGCCGCAGCCGCTGACCCCAGACAGGACAAGGGCGGCCGAAGCCGCCCTTGTCGCGATATACGTCAACGCGTCGCGGCAACCAGCGACAACACTCTCGGTTGCGCGCGCTGCCGTGCCAACCAGAGATCGTAGCTGGATTGCAGCCCCATCCAGAGAACCGCAGTACTCACCCCCGCCATCTCAAGGCGGATGGCCAGGTCAGGACTGATGCCCGCCTTGCCGTTCAGAACCCGCGAAAGGGCTACCCGCGACATTGCCAGGCGCTCGGCCGCTTCGGTCACAGACAGATCCATTGGATCAAAGACCATTGCCTTGATCGCCTGCCCGGGATGCGGATGGTGATGAATCATGCGCGGCCTCAGTGATAGTCCAGGTAATCCAGCAGCTCCACGTCGCTGCCGGCGAAACGGAAGGTAATCCGCCAGTTTCCATTGACCCATACAGACCAATGCCCTTTCAGGCCGCCCCGGAGCTTATGCAGACGCAATCCAGGCATGGCCAGATCCTCAGGACCCGAAGCAACATCCAGGATCGACAGGATCAACAACACCTTGCTGGCGTGACTGTGGCGGATTCCACTGCTACTGCCGGAACGGTAGAGCCGCTCGAGGCCCCTGTGGCGAAAACCGATGATCATCACTGTATCCTGTATCGTTTCGCGATACAAACAGGGCAACACCCTATCGCGACCAGAAGACAGCATTGGCACCTCCGTTCCGTTCAAGCAAGGCCGCGGACGACAGCCCCACTGGAAACAACAAGGGCGGCCGAAGCCGCCCTTGTCATTTCCAGTCTTTCACGCCAAGCCTATGGCATCAGCTCATTCCACCGTGACCGGCAGCAGCCGCTCCGGCTCGGCCTGGGTCTCGACCACCAGCTCGTCGTCGCGGACGTCGATGCTGACCTTGCCACCGTTGACCAGCTTGCCGAACAACAGCTCGTCGGCCAGCGGACGCTTGATCTTGTCCTGGATCACGCGGGCCATCGGGCGGGCACCCATCAGCGGGTCGAAACCATGGTGGGCCAGCCAGTCGCGCGCGGTCGGGGTGGCCGACAGGCTGACGTGCTTGTCCTGCAGCAGCATCTCCAGCTCGATCAGGAACTTGTCGACTACGCGCAGGATGTGCTCGAAGCCCAGCGCCTGGAACTGCACCACCGCGTCGAGGCGGTTGCGGAATTCCGGGGTGAAGCTGCGGCGGATGGTCTCCATCGCGTCGGTGGCATGGTCCTGCTTGGTGAAGCCGATCGAACGCCGCGAGGCCTGCGCCGCACCGGCATTGGTGGTCATCACCAGCACGACGTTCTTGAAGTTGGCTTCACGACCGTTGGTATCGGTCAGCACACCGCGGTCCATCACCTGCAACAGGATGTTGAAGATGTCCGGATGCGCCTTTTCGATTTCGTCCAGCAGCAGCACGCAGTGCGGCGTCTTGACGATCTTCTCGGTCAGCAGGCCACCCTGGTCGAAGCCGACGTAGCCCGGAGGCGCACCGATCAGGCGGCTGATCGAATGCGGCTCCATGTACTCGGACATGTCGAAGCGGACCAGCTCGATGCCCAGCTGCAGCGCCAGCTGCTTGGTCACCTCGGTCTTGCCGACACCCGTGGGACCGGCGAACAGGAAGTTGCCGATCGGCTTTTCCGGGTTGCCCAGGCCCGAACGGGCCAGCTTGATCGCCGAGGACAGCGTCTCGATGGCCGGGTCCTGGCCGAAGATCACCATCTTCAGGTTGCGCTCCAGGTGCTGCAGCACATCCTTGTCGGTGGCGCTGACCTGCTTGGTCGGGATACGCGCCATCTTGGCGACGATCGCCTCCACTTCCTCGACGTCGATCAGCTCCTTGCGCTGGCCTTCCGGCAGCAGGCGCTGGCGGGCGCCCGCCTCGTCGATCACGTCGATGGCCTTGTCCGGCAGCAGGCGGTCGCCGATGTGCTTCACCGACAGGTCCACCGCAGCCTGCAGCGCCTCGTCGGAATAGGTCACACCGTGGTGCAGCTCGTACTTGGACTTCAGGCCCTGCAGGATCTCGTAGGTCTCGCCGACGGTCGGCTCGACGATGTCGATCTTCTGGAAGCGGCGGGCCAGCGCCCGATCCTTCTCGAAGATGCCACGGTACTCCTGGAAGGTGGTCGAGCCGATGCAGCGCAGCTCACCGGACGCCAGCGCCGGCTTGATCAGGTTGGACGCATCCATCGTGCCGCCCGACGCCGAACCGGCACCGATGATGGTGTGGATCTCGTCGATGAACAGCACTGCATTGGGCACCTTCTTCAGCGCGGTCAGCACGCTCTTCAGGCGCTTCTCGAAGTCGCCGCGGTACTTGGTGCCAGCCACCAGCGCGCCCAGGTCGAGCGAATAGATCACCGCATCGGCCAGAACGTCGGGCACCGAGCCCTCGACGATGCGGCGGGCCAGGCCCTCGGCGATGGCGGTCTTGCCTACGCCCGCCTCACCCACGTACAGCGGGTTGTTCTTGCGGCGGCGGCACAGGACCTGGATGGTGCGCTCGATCTCGTCGGCTCGGCCAACCAACGGGTCGATGCGACCGGCCCGGGCCTGTTCGTTGAGGTTGCTGGCGAACTCGGTCAGGGCATCACCCTTCGGCTCGCCCTCCCCGCCTTCGATGCGGCCTTCGCCCTCGGAGGAGGACGACGGCTGCTCGCCTTCCTCGCCCAGCTTGGCGATGCCGTGGGACAGGTAATTGACCACATCCAGCCGGGTGACATCCTGCTGGTTGAGATAGTAGACGGCGTGCGAGTCCTTCTCGCCGAAGATGGCGACCAGCACATTGGCGCCGGTGACCTCCTTCTTGCCCGAGGACTGCACGTGGTAAACGGCCCGCTGCAACACGCGCTGGAAGCCCAGGGTCGGCTGGGTATCGCGGCCGTCATCTTCGGCCAGGCGGGACACGGAGGCCTCGATGGCCTGCTCCAGCTCCTGGCGCAGGCGTTCGGCGTCGGCGCCACAGGCCTTCAGTACGGCCTGGGCGGACGGGTTGTCGAGCAGTGCCAACAGCAGGTGTTCGACCGTCATGAACTCATGCCGGGCCTCACGGGCGCGCTTGTAGCACTGGCCGATGGTGTGTTCGAGGTCTTTGCTGAACATGGATTACTCCGGCGGCAGATGGGGACAATATGCGGCCTGACTACGCGATTTCCATCACCCTAGCGGATTGCTGCGTTCAGATGGCGTTATCAGTGCGAATCGCTTGATCTTCATTCACTCCAGGACAGCCCACCCGGCATGAGCGAACCCTACCTGAGCCGCTGGCGATTGCGGCGTGATGGCGCAGCCATCGAAACGCCCCATGCCCGGCTCTGGCCGGTGCTGACCGCCACCGGCGAGCCGGCCATGCTGAAGATCAGCAGCGAAACCGAAGAGCAGAACAGCCATCGCCTGCTGCGTTGGTGGGACGGTGACGGCGCCGCCCGCCTGCTGACCCACGAGGGGCCGGCGATCCTGATCGAACGTGCCGGCGGCGACTCGCTGCGGCAACGCTCGATCAAGGGCGACGATGACACCTGCACCACGGTCCTGTGCCAGGTCCTGCAACGGCTGCACCGGCCACGGGGCGCGCCGCCAGCGGAACTGGTCTGCCTGCGAACATGGTTCGCCGACCTGCTGCAGCCAAGGGCTGCGCTGCCGACACTGCTGGAACAGTGCAGATCACTGGCGGAGGGACTGCTGCAGCAGGAACAGGAGATCCGGCCGCTGCACGGCGACCTGCACCACGACAACGTGCTGGATTTCGGCGCGCGCGGCTGGTTGGCGATCGACCCGAAGCGGCTGCTGGGCGACCGCGCGTTCGATTACACGACGATGTTCAGCAATCCGGACCTGTGCGGCCCCGGCATCCATGTGGCCACCCGACCCGAGCGGTTTGCCACCCGGCTGGAACAGGTCGGCGCGCTGGCGGGCCTGGAACGCACGCGCCTGCTGCGTTGGATCGCAGCCAGCGCGGGGCTGTCAGCGGCGTGGTTCCGGGATGATGGCGACCCCGCCGAAGTCGACGAGGCGGTGGCGAGAATGGCGCTGGAGGCGTTGGCGGAGGGCTGATCCCGCGCTCTGGTAGATGCCCACCTTGGTGGGCACGCCCCATCCATTATCGATACAGGCCCCTGCCTTGGTAGGTGCCCACCTTGGTGGGCACACCGGGTCCGGAGTCGATGTGCCCGGACGAAAACCGGCAGCCGGTCAGGCCTTTTCCATCGTGCACAGCAGCGGGTGCTGGTTCATCCGCGAATACTCGTTGACCTGGGCGACCTTGGTCTCGGCCACTTCGCGGGTGAACACCCCGCACACGCCGCGGCCACGGGTATGGACGTGCAGCATCACCTGCGTGGCCTTGTCCAGGTCCATGCTGAAGAACTGCTGCAGCACGTCCACCACGAAATCCATTGGGGTGTAGTCGTCGTTGAGCAGCATCACCTGGTAGAACGGCGGCGGCGCCACTTCCGGGCGCGCGGGCTCCACGGCAACGCCGTGCTCGTGATGGGAATCGGGGGAAGACTCATGGGGCATCTGCCCATTATAGAGGCACGGGCCAGCCTGCGTCGGCCTGCCGCAGATTGGACGGCACGCACGCCCACCGTCACAATTGCACCCTCTCTCAACACTGTTTCACAGGATCTTCATGAAAAGGACCCTTCTTCCCGCCCTGCTGATCGCCCTGGCCGCCGCCGGCTCCGCCGCCGCCGAGACCCAGGCCGACAAGGCCGTGGCCCGCCACCTGGACAAGCTGGGCTATACCTACGAGGTCGACGAGGACGGCGACTACCGCATGGTGTTCGACGTCGAGGGTGATCGCACCCAGATGGTCTACGTGCGCTCGTCGGTGGAAGATTTCGGCACCCACAACATCCGCGAGATCTGGTCGCCGGCCTACAACGCCAAGACCAAGCAATTCCCGGTGGCCGTAGCCAACCGCCTGCTGGAAGATTCGCAGGACGCCAAGATGGGCGGCTGGGTGAAGCAGGACACCACCGCCATGTTCGTGGTCAAGATCGACGCCGATGCCACGGCCGACCAGCTCAGCGACGCCATCGATGCGGCCATCCGCACCGCCGACGCCATGGAGCTGGAACTGACCAAGAAGGACGAGTTCTGAGTTGAACACCACGCCGGACCCGCGCTGGGCACCGCACGCCACTGTCGCCACCGTAGTGGTCGACGGCGGCCGCGTGCTGCTGGTCGAGGAGACCATCGACGGCCGCCAGGTGCTGAACCAGCCGGCCGGCCACCTCGAGCCGGGCGAAAGCCTGGCCGAGGCAGCCCTGCGCGAGACCCGCGAGGAAACCGGCTGGACGGTGCAGCTGACCCACTTCATAGGCTGCTACCAGTGGACGGCCGGCGACGGCACCACCTTCCTGCGCTTCTGCTATGCGGCGCGTCCGGTCTCGCACGACCCGGCGCAGCCGCTGGACACCGGCATCGATCGCGCGCTGTGGCTGACCCCGGCCGAGCTGCAGGCCGCCACGGTGCGCCTGCGCAGCCCGCTGGTCTGGCAGGTGGTGGCTGATTTCCTGGGTGGCCAGCGCCATCCGCTTTCGCTGGTCCGGGAGGTCGCATGAGCACTCCGCGCGTGATGGTGGGCGTCTCTGGTGGCGTCGACTCTTCGGTCGCCGCCTGGCGCCTGGTGCAGCAGGGCGAGGCCGTAGCCGGTCTGTTCATGCAGAACTGGGCCGACGACGGCAGCGGCGACTGCCGCGCCGAGGACGACCGCCGCGATGCGGTGGCCATCTGCGGCCTGCTCGGTATCCCGTTCCACTTCCGTGATTTCTCCAGCGAGTACTGGCAGGGGGTGTTCGAGCACTTCCTGGCCGAGTACGCGGCCGGCCGCACCCCGAACCCGGACGTGCTGTGCAACCGCGAAGTGAAGTTCAAGCATTTCCTGGACGCCGCCCGCGAGCTGGGCGCCGAGCGCATCGCCACCGGCCACTACGCGCGAGTGGCCCAGCGCGGCCACCAGTGGCTGCTGCTGCGCGGCGCAGACCGCTCCAAGGACCAGAGCTACTTCCTGCACCAGCTGGGCCAGGCGCAGCTGGCGGCCACCCTGTTCCCGATCGGCGACCTGGAAAAGACCGACCTGCGCCGAATCGCGCGTGACGTCAGCCTGCCGACCCACGCCAAGAAGGACTCCACCGGCATCTGCTTCATCGGTGAGCGCGACTTCCGCGAATTCCTCGGCCGCTACCTGCCGGCCAAGCCCGGGCAGATCCTGGACCCGGCCGACGGCAGTGTGATCGCCGAGCACCCAGGCGTCTTCTATTTCACCCTGGGCCAGCGCGAGGGCCTGAACATCGGCGGCGTGCGTGGCCGCCCGGCCGCGCCGTGGTACGTGGTCGGCAAGGATGTGGCCAGCAACGTGCTGTACGTGGACCAGGACCGCGACAGCAAGTGGATGCTGTCCGACCGCCTGCGCTCGGAAACCGCGCACTGGATTGCCGGCGCGCCGCCGGCACGGCGCTTCGAATGCACCGCCCAGACCCGCTACCGCCAGCCCGACGAGCCGTGTACGGTCGAGGTGCTGGACGATGGCAGCGTGCTGGTCACCTTTGCGCGCCCGCAGCGCGCCGTTACCCCTGGTCAATCGCTGGTGCTGTATGACGGTGATGTGTGCCTGGGCGGCGCGGTGATCGCCGCCACCGATGCGCCGCTGGAACAGCGCCTGCGCACCACCCCTTCCCCTTTTGAGGTAATCGCTGCATGAGTTTCACTGTCGACGACCGCGTCCTGGCCTTGGCCGGCATTGCCCAGGCCCTGCAGCAGGTACGCCGCATCGCCGATACCGGCCATTCCGACGCCGCTGCCGTGCGCACCGCCGTGGACAGTGTGTTCCGCGTCGACGCGTCTTCGCCGCAGGAGGTGTTCGGTGACCGCCATGCATTGAAGGCTGGGCTGCGCCTGCTGCACAACTACTTCCGCAGCCAGGGCCAGGACCCGATCCTGCCCAAGCTGGCCCTGTCAGTGCTGCAGCTGGAGCGCCGCTTCGTGCAGGACGGCGCCACCGTGAACAAGGTCGCCTCGGGCATCGAACGCGCCCAGCGCCAGGCCGTCGAGCTGGGCGACAGTGGCCACCCGGACGTGCTGGCCAACCTGGGTGGCCTGTACGCCGACACCATCAGCCACCTGAAGCCGCGGGTGATGGTGCAGGGCAACCCGCATTACCTGGGCCAGGCCGGTGTGGTCGCCGAGATCCGCGCCCTGCTGCTGGCCGCGGTGCGCTCGGCGGTGCTGTGGCGGCAGCTGGGCGGCAGCTACTGGGACTTCCTGTTCAGCCGCAAGGCGATGATCGAGGCCGTGGACCGCCAGCTGGCCTGAGCCCCATGGGGTCGGATCCCTTTCCGGCAAGGAAAGGGCTCTGACCCCGAAGCCGCCGAGGCGTCGGAAAACCGGCGCATTCAGAATGCACTTCGAGGCATTTCGACGTTAAAGAGAAAGGGGGTACGGCCGATACATCCTCCGTGCACCTCCCGAGAACGTCCATGTACTCACGCATTTTCATCCGTCTGGCCGCCCCCCTGGCTCTGACCCTGCTGCTCCCCTTCGCCATCGGTTTCGAATGGCCGGCCGCCCTGCGCTGGGCGATCCTGACCACGATGACGCTGAGCTGGCTCGGCTTTGCGTGGTGGACCACCCGCGCCCAGGCGCACCGTTCCCCGGAACACGCCCGTGTCCTGCGTGAGCAGGACCAGCTGCTGACCGAACTGCGCAACTTCGTCGGCAACGAGATCGACGGTTCGCGTGGCGAAGTGGAACGCGCCCGTGACCTGATCCGCCAGGCGGTGTCCAGCCTGGGCGGCAGCTTCGACGCCATGAACCGCAAGTCGCGCCAGCAGAGCCAGGCCCTGTCGCGCATCGTCGATCGTGCCGGTGATGAAGGCAATGCCGGCCTCGACGTTGCCCGTTTCGCCCAGCACGCCAGCCATCGCATGGAGCAGCTGGTGGAAGCACTGGAACAGGTGAGCGGCCAGAGCAGCACCACCGTGCAGCACATCGACCAGATGGCGCAGCACCTGGATGGCATCTTCGCGCTGCTGGAAGACGTCAAGTCGATCGCCGACCAGACCAACCTGCTGGCGCTGAACGCCGCCATCGAAGCCGCGCGTGCCGGTGAAGCCGGTCGTGGCTTCGCGGTGGTCGCCGACGAAGTGCGCAACCTGTCCGAGCGCTCGACCACCTTCAACGAGCAGATCCGCAAGCTGGCGCACAGCTCCAAGGACGCCATCGCCAAGGTGCGCGAGACGGTCTCGCACATGGCCTCGCGTGACATGGACCGCTCCCGCGAAGCGCGCCAGGAAGCGGCGGCGATGCTCGACAACGTGGCGCAGATCAACGCTTCGCTGGGCGACGGCATGCGTGAAGTGTCCGAGTGCGCCCGTTCGATCGATGGCAGCGTGGCCGAGGCCGTGCGCGCCCTGCAGTTCGAAGACATCGCCACCCAGGCGCTGGGCGGCGTGCACACCCACCTGGACCGCCTGACCGCGATCAACCGCGAGGCGGTGGCCCTGCAGGAACTGCTGCACCGCAATGGCGGCGTGTTCGACGAAGAGATCGCCACCGCCCTGCAGCGCACCGGCAGCCGCCTGCGCGAACTGCGCAGCGAATGGGAACGCCCGCCGCACAAGCCGGTTGCCCAGCAGAGCATGGGCGCCGGCACCGTCGAGCTGTTCTGATCCTGATGTCCGCTGCCGCCGCCGGCAGCCCGCAAGGCCCCGGTTCGTCCGGGGCCTTTGCCTGTAACCCGCCGTTGGATGCATCCTGTACACGCACCATGACCCTGATCCGCGCCCTGCCCTCCCTCGCCGACACCGAGCGCCCGCGCAACGCGAGCGTGCGTGAGCAGCTGCAGCAGCTGGAAGAGGTGGCCCGCGAGGAGATCCGCGAATTGCAGCAGCTGGCCGATGCGCGCCCTGCCCTGTCCCGCACGGACGACGCGCTGCTGGGTCTGGCGTGGGACCTGGGGTTGGATGGGGAAGCCTTGAGGTAGATCCACGCCATGCGTGGATGGTCTTCACCACCACCCGCTCCAAACCCATGGCATGATCCGCCCATGCCACCTACGGCTGGACACGGAGTGTCGTCGCATGAGCACCACGTTCATGACCTGGCTGGGATTTGCTGTGATGGTGCTCATCGCGGTCACCTTCACCTGGCGCCCCGCCTACGCCACTTTGCGGCCACCCCGGCATAGACCTGTCGCATTCCTGTTCGGCAGCCTGCTCTTCATGCTGATGGCCTTTCTATTTGCCTGGGCGCCGGCAACTGCCATCAACACCGGGCATGTTCATCTGAGCCATCACCGCTCCGGCACCATTGATGCATGGCGGGACATCGAGCCGATGACCTTCTGGCTGATCATCGTCGCGGAGTACGCGTTCGGGCTGTTGATCGTCAGCTATTCCATTGCAGGCATCGCATTGATGAAACGGTAGATCCACGCCATGCGTGGATGCATGCGATCGCCCTTCCACCCTTTCGGACTTGTTGCATGGTGTGGATCACAGACCCGGGGCACACTCGTCGCTCTCCCTCCCTGGTGGCCGCATGGCATTCAATTCCGAAGAAGCGCGAGAAACCTTCGAACAGTTTCTGATCATCATGGACGATCAGATTGAATGGCTGATCGAACAAGCACAGCTCCGCGGCGTCGACCTTGACGGCAGCCTGGAGAGCCTTGATCGCCTGGAGACGCTGTACACGACGATGGCTGCAACGTTGTCGGAGGACGAACAGGATGGCCTGAGGATTGTGTTTGCACGATATCTGGGCGATGTAGTGTGGGAGCATCACGGCGGCAAATGGACCCTGCCACTGGATGATCCAAAAGACATCAATTTCAACATGCCGGTTATCGTGGGGCACTCATCCTGCCCGTGGCTGGAATTCAATCCCATCCATACGATGCATTGCTATGCCCTACGCCCAAAGGCTGGAATGCTCCGAAGCATCGTCGCGCACAGTGTTGATCCACAGATACTGGATCTCAGCGATCTGGTGGAAGAGGATTGAACCCAAGGAGACTGCTCGATTCACTGGACGACCCCGCCAGGACCGCGGCTCGTTCCGGGCAACATCCACGCATGGCGTGGATCTACTGGCGTGGCGTAATCGCTATGGCATGATGCCCCGGTCCCGTTCATGGAAGACCGATGGCCATCGCCCTGATCGCATTGCTGCTGATCGAAGTCCTGCTGCTTGTGCTGTGGGCGCCGTTCTTCTTCCGCACCGGCATCGTCCTGTTCAATCAACGCATTGCCGCTACGCCGGCAGAGCTGGCGCAGCTTTCGCTGGCCGGGTTGGAGCATGATCTGCCGGCCGATACCTGGCTTCGCCTGGTATTCCGCGCGCTGCCGGACGGCAGTATCGCCTTTCGCGAGAGCTTCGTGCCGAGCTTTGGCGGTCGCTACTTTCCGCTGATGCACGGGCGGGTGATGATCGACGCACGACGCAGGGAAGTGCGGGTGGTCGGGCTGGGCAGCTGGTTCGCGCTGGGCCTGACACTGATGTTGGTGCCCATCATCCTGGTCCGCCCGGCTGCGTCGCCGATGCTGGTGGCCCTGCTGCTGTTCTACATGGGCTATTTCATCCAGCGCCGACGCTATGCACATGTGGTGGAAGCAGTGCGCGCACGGCTTCGCTCCGAATTTCCGCAGCGAATGGTTGCCGCATCGCAGTAGATCCACGCCATGCGTGGATGTCGCCGATAAAGACGCGCAGATTCGGATTGTTTGCATGGACCTGGGCCGGACAGCCCCTCATCGTGCAGGTCCGATTTCAGTTCAGATCAGCCCACCGCCCATGGCCAGCGCCGCCCTCTGCCTTTCACTTGCCCTGCAACTCCCGGTTGCCCCAGACCCGCTTGCCCTGGATCCCGATTCCCTGATTGCGCTTCATCAAGCTCTACAGTCATTCGGCGATTTCCAGCAGCCGTACTCCGCGCCTATGGATGTGAACGATCCTGATGCAGGTGTGACCGACGCAACCGTCGAGGTCTCCGCCGGCTGCCTGCAGGGTGGCCCACAGGTCATCATCCTGGACGCTGATATCGATGAGGCGCCAGAGCGGTATCTGGTGCTGGACAAGGCTTGGCATGACCTTCCTGCGGGCACGTTGCTGCTTGTCTCCGGAGGCTCGGTGACCGTCATTCCAACCCACGAGGGCAGCCCGGAACTTGCACGGGCGGAGACACTACTCGCCTTCCTGGACTACCTGCCAATCAGCACGGATTGGAATGCGCTGGCCGTACCGAACACCGCGTTGCCTGTGACGGGGTTGGATTCTGACGAGTTTCTTCAGGGCTTCATTCCGAGCTCCAAGGTTGAAGCAGTTTCCGAAGCCACCCTGACAGCATGGGAAGACGTGCTACCCAACCTGCTGCTGGCACTGTGGCGACGTGATGGCCTCGCACGCTATCGCGACGACAGGCTCGCCTTGGTCGATCCCCACCTGTATGCGGAGATTGCTACCGCGTTCCTGCAAGGCAATCCCATGGAGGGTGCCGATACTTTCCATGTCTACGCGGTGACGGCTTTCGGCCAGATTCTGCTGTGTGGGGAGAACACCTCCGCGCAGATCAGCATCGATCCGCACAGCGGACACGTCTCAACAGAATCGGATCTACCAGACCCCGCCGATGCGGTGGAACGCAACTGGAAACTGGCATTCCTGCTGGAGGCCCTGGATGGGCCCTATCTTGACGTCACCGACGACGATGAGCAGCCCCTGCATGCCCATGCACGTGACCGACTTGGGCCATTGGCTCCGAATGAGATCTACAGTTTTTCGCCCGCGGTTTCCGAAGGCGGTTGGAACGCTGCGCACCTGGTGAAGGCGGATCGTCTCGCCGAGCTGGAAGCTCTTGCCGGGATAACACCCAGAATGCCGCCGACCCAACCGGATGGCGACAACCGGTAGCTCCACGCCATGCCTGGATGAGCGCGAGCGCAGGCATCAGTGCCGACCAACGGTCGGCACCCACCAGAGCCGGCGCCGTCAGAAGATCCACGCCATGCGTGGATGATCGCGAGCACCGGCATCCGTGTCGACCAAGGTCGACACCTACCAGAGCGGTGCGTCGGCGTGCGGCGATCCCGCCGGGCAAGGCCCGGCGCCAACCTCAGCGTGCCAGCACGACCTCGCTGGCAGCGTCTGTGCGCCCAGGCGCCGGGTGCTGCTGCCGCAGCCACTGCGCCAGGTCGCGCGGGCTGAGCGGGCGCGAATACAGGTAGCCCTGGATCTCGTCGCAGCCCTGGCGCCGCAGCATGTCTTCTTCCTGGTGCGTTTCCACGCCCTCGGCCACCACCTTCATGCCCAGCGCATGGCCCAGGTGCACGATGGCCTGGGTCACTTCGGCCGTGCCAGAATCATGCAGCATGCCCTGCACGAAACTGCGGTCGATCTTCAGGCGGCCCACCGGGAAGCGGTTGAGATAATTGAGGTTCGAGAAGCCGGTACCGAAGTCATCCACCGCCAGCGGCACGCCGTGCCGTTCCAGCACATCGAAGCAATGGCGCAGGATGTCGGTGTCACGGATCAGCGCCGACTCGGTCAGCTCCAGCTCCAACCGCTGCGGCGGCCAGCCGTGGGCATGGCAGATCTCGATCACGCGTTCGGCGAAGCCACGATCACGCAGCTGCACCGCCGATACATTGACCGCGATGCGGTCGAAACACAGCCCGGCCCGGTCCCAGGCGATGGCCTGGCGGCAGGCTTCGTTCAGCACCCAGTCGCCGATGCGCACGATCTCGCCGCACTTCTCGGCAATCGGTATGAACTCGGCCGGGCTGCAGTAGCCGATGCCGGGCCGGTGCCAGCGCAGCAGGGCCTCGATCGCTGGTGGCTCGCCCTGGTGCGCATGCAGCAGCGGCTGGTAGGCCAGGCTGAACTCTTCACGTTCGATCGCCCCGTGCAGGGCATGCTCCAACTCGAGCTTGCGCTGGATGCGGGCCAATGCGTCCTGGCTGTAGTACTGGTACGTGTTGCGCCCCGCTTCCTTGGCCGCGTACATCGCGGCGTCGGCGGCACGCAGCAGTGAATCGAAATCGGTCTGGGCATCGCCCAGCATCGCGATGCCGACGCTGGCACCGACCTTCAACGTGGTCTCGCCACGGCGCAGTGGCTCGGCCAGCGAGGCAATCAGCTTGCGGGCGACATGACCCGCATCTTCCGGCTCGGCCAGGTCGCGCAGCACCACGATGAACTCGTCACCACTGAAGCGGCCGAACAGGTCGTTGTTGCGCAGGTTCTGGTGCAGGCGGGTGGCAGCGGCCTTCAGCAGTGCATCACCGGTGGCGTGGCCGAAGCTGTCGTTGATGGTCTTGAAGCCGTCCAGGTCGATGAACAACATCGCCAGCGAGGTGCCGCGGTCGCGCGCTTCCTCGATGGCTTCGGCCGTCTGTTCGCCGAGCAGCACACGATTGGGCAGACCGGTGAGCAGATCGTAGTGCGCCAGCAGCTCGATGCGCTCGTTGGCCTCGCGCTCGCGGGTGATGTCACGGAACAGGACCACGAACCGAGGCGGCAGGCCGTCACGGCGATCCAGCTCGATCAGTACCTGCACCCACACGCGCAGGCCAGACTGGCGGTAGAAGCACAGGTCCAGCTGTTCGGGCAGTCCACCCGCAGCGATCCGGCCCAGCGCCGCCTCGAAGGCATTGCACGAATCCTCGGTGTACAGCGCCAGCGCCTGGTCGAGGGTGATCGGCTCCTTGCGCAGGCCGTGGATGCGGTAGCACTCCTCGGTCCACTGCATATGCCGGGTCTGCACTTCGATCTCGCAACCGCCGATGCGGCCCAGTGCGGAGACACGGTTCAGCAGCTCGGTGCGCCAGCGGATCAGTGCGTCGGTCTGGTGCTGTTCGGTAATGTTCTGCACCTGGCCGAGCAGGCGCTTGGGCTGGCCATCGGTGTCCAGCAGCGGCTGCATCCACAGCCGCAGATGCTGCGACGGTTCGTTGCCCCGGGTCAGTTCCAGTTCGATGTTGGCGGCCCGGCCATCGCGCCACAAGCGTCGCCATGCTGCGCGTAGCGCACCACGCGAGCGCGGATGCAGCTGCTTCAGCCAGCGCCGCTGGCCGGGTACGGCCCCCTGCTCCAACGCCAGCAGCGAACGCAGCTCCGGCGACCACCAGAAATGACCGCTGTTGGGGTCGAACGACCAACTGCCCATGCTGGCGATGCGCTGGGCCTCGCTCAGGTGCAGCTGCTGTTCCTGAAGCAGCCCTTCCAGCTGCTTCTGTTGTTCGATATCGGTATGCGTGCCGACCATGCGCAGCGGCTGGCCATCGGCGGTGCGCGCGACCACGCGCCCGCGGTCCAGTACCCAACGCCACTGGCCGTCGCCCTGGCGGAAACGGAACTGTGCGCTGTACTGTTCGCTCAAGCCACGCAGATGCTCATCCAGTGCAGCCCGCACCTGTGCGATGTCCTCGCTGTGCACGCGGGCCAGAATCTCGGTAGCGGTTTCATCGCCCAGTGCCGGGGTGCGCACCACACGGTCGCTGGGAATGTCCCAGTCCCAGAGGCTGTGGCCAGCACTGTCCAGCGCCAGCTCCCAGCGCCCACCGCCGCCGAGCGGCACCGGCTCGGGAATGCTCAGCGTGAAGGCCAGCAGGTTGCCGGCGCCATCATGCACCGCGCGCAGGTGGCCGTCGTAGTGGCCGTGCGGGCCACCCGGCAGCGTGCAGGCCACGATGCCGCCATCGGCGGCCATCAGGCGCAGATCTTCCAGCATCGGCGCATACGCAGCCACGGACGCCGGCAGGCCATGCTCGCGCGCAGCCGGATTGGCCGCCAGCGGGCGGCCCGTGCGGTCGACGATGACCAGCGCCGACGCAAGCGGGTGCTGCAGCAGGCTGGCGATGATCCCTTGGTCCACGCGATCTTGCTCCGGATGACACGCCCGTCAGCGGGGCACGCAGTGGTTAACGGCGCCTGCGGCGGATAATTGAGTGGTCTGGGCGCACCTGCGCGGTAAGATGGCCGGCGCCCCTTTCTTCCGCCCTGTCCATGCCCGCAGAACCGACCGGCAACGCCCCAGTTCCCGACCCGCGGATGGCGCAGGCGCTGAGCCGCGACCGGCGCCGGGTGGTGCTGAGCTACCTGGCGATGGCGCTGGCCTGGATGATCTCCACCGACAGTGCAGTGCAGGCACTGGTGCCCGACCCGCAGCAGGCGGCCTTGTGGCAGGGCCTGAAGGGCTCGTTCTTCGCCCTTGCCAGCGCCGGCCTGCTGTATCTGCTGCTGCGCCCGCTGGCCGAGCATGTGCTGCACACCCATGCACGCCAGCAGGCCTCCGAGCTGCGCCTGCGGCAGATGTTCGAAGGCAACCCCGGCCCGATCCTGGTCTACGACCTGGACACACTGGCGATCCTCGATGCCAATCCGGCGGCCTGTACGGCCTTCGGCTGGGACCGTGACGAACTGCTGGAGCAGACCATCGATTCGCTGTGGCCGCCAGGCCAGGACCAGGCACTGCAGACCAAGCTGGAGGCGATCCGCGAGGCACCGGAGGAACTGTGCATCCTGCGTACCCAACTGCAGCTGCGCGACGGCTCGCTGCGTCAGATGGAACTTCGCTCCAACGCCATCAGCTATGACGGCCACAACGCCCGCCTGCTGATTGCCATCGACCGCACCGCCGAAGACCTGGCCCAGCTGCGCCGTGACCAGGCGCTGGCGCGGGTCGAAGAAGCCCACGAGCTGGCACGCATCGGCGCCTGGGAGCTGGACCCCTCCACGGGACTTGGCCGCTATTCGAACCAGGTCTATCGCCTGCTCGGTCGCCGCCCGCCCGAGGCGCGGCGCTGGCATCGCTTCGACGAACTGCTGGTGCCGGCCGACCCGGCCACCGCCACCCAGACCGAACAGCTGCTGGCCGAGCTCTGCTCCGGCGATCCCGTGCAGGTGGACGTGCTGTTGCCGTTGCTGTCGATGGATGGGCGCGCCTTGATGGTGCATCTGCGTGCGGCCAGCGGCATCGACGAGGCCGGCCGCAACCGCGTGCTGGGCACCCTGCAGGACGTGACGGAGCGCGAGCAGTCGCGACGCCTGCTGCGCGAGCGCGAGGAACAGTTCCGCGAGCTGGTACGGGTACTGCCCGACGGCGTGGTCATCCTCTCCGACGAACACGTGCTGTACGCCAACGCCTGGGCCGCCAGCCTGTTCGGCTATGGCAGCCACACCCTGCTGGGCGAACCCCTGTCAGCACTGGTGGACAGCGCCGATCTGGCCCGCGTACGCAGCCAATTGCGTGCAGGCCAACCACACCTGGGGCCCGGTCACAGCAGCGTGGTGGCGATGCAGCGCGCGGATGGCCGCAGATTCCATGCCGGCCTGGCGGTGGGCGAAGTGCGTTATGGCGGACGCGACTGCAAGCTGCTGATCGTGCGCGACCTGAGCGATTCCGAGCGCACCCGCAGTGCACTGGAAACCAGCAACCGTGAACTGCAGGCGATGGCCGGCCGCCTGTTCTCGCTGCAGGAGGATGAGCGCCGCGCGATCTCGCGCGACCTGCACGACGATATCGGCCAGGCGATCACAGCGATCAAATTGTCCGCGTATGCCGCTCAGGACGAGGACGATCCGCAGCGCCGCGGCGAAGACCTGGCACAGATCGTCAGCCTGGCCGACACCACGGTGGCCAAGCTGCGCGACATCTCTACCCTGCTGCGCCCGCCACAGTTGGACGCGCTGGGCCTGGAAGCAGCCCTGAGCTGGCAGGCACGGGTGCTGTTCCGTTCGTCGCCAGTGGAACTGCTGGCCGAGATCGAGCCGCTGCCGCATCGTCCCGACAACAGCATCGAGCAGGCCTGCTTCCGCATCGCCCAGGAAAGCCTGACCAACGTGCTGCGCCACGCCCGCGCCAGTCAGGTACAGCTGCAGCTGCGCGATGTCGGCCAGCGCGGCCTGCACCTGCAGATCCGCGACGACGGCGAGGGTTTCGACCCGGACGGTCCGCGCGGGCTGGGCCTGATCGTGATGCGTGAGCGTGCGCAGAGCGTCGGTGGCCATGTGCGGATCGAATCCGCACACGGCGAAGGCACCCTGATCGACGTACACCTCCCCTACCAGGCGGCCAGCATGGCCGCCGTTGAGTCACCGGACTACTGAGCCTATGTGGAATCCCAACCAGCCCCCGGTCAGCATCGATGATGCGCCTGACCGCCTAGGCGCCGGCAACCCCGAGCTGCAGGCGATGGTCGCCGAGGCGGCCTCGGGCGGCACCGCACTGATGTTGATGCACGTGGACATCGACCACTTCGCCTCGGTCAACGAAAACATGAGCGCCGAGGTGGGTGACCAGGCCCTGGTGCTGGTGGCGCAGCGGTTGCAGTCCTACCTGCGTGGTCGCGGCAAGCTGTGGCGCCACGGCAGCGATGAATTCCTGATCGCAGTGCCACGCACCGCCGACGTGCCGCTGCCGGAGGACTTCGCCGAGGAGATCCGCCAGCAGATGGAGCTGCCGCTGTCGGTGCTGCCGTACACCTTGTTCATGACCGGCAAGCTGGGTGTCAGCCTGTGCCCGGACCATGCCAGCAGCACCTCGCGCCTGCTCGATCATGCCGAGGATGCGCTGTACCAGGCGGCCCGCGAAGGCGGCAACGCGGTGCGCATCCACGCCGTGGACACGCCACCGAGCGCGCACAGCGAAAGCATCATCGCCCGCCAGATCGTGGACGCCATTCCCAACGGCGAACTGAAACTGCGTTACCAGCCGCTGGTCAGCGCCCGCGATGGCCACGTGGTCGGCATGGAAGCGCTGCTGCGCTGGCAGTCGCCGACGCTTGGCATGCTGGTGCCGGAGCGCTTCATGCGCACGGCAGAACGGCTGGGCATCATCGTGCAGATCGGCACCTGGGTGCTGGAAGGCGCACTGAAGCAGGCCCGCCTGTGGCGCGACCAGGGCTTCGACGACTTCACCATTGCGGTGAATGTCTCCACCCTGCAGCTGCTGCGGCCCAACTTCTTCGCTGAAGTCATGGGCCTGATCCAGGCCGCGGGCGTGCCGGCACAGATGCTGACGCTGGAGATCAACGAAAGCGCGCTGACCAACAACGTCAACTTCGTGCACGAGACGCTGGCCAATCTGCGCAACGAAGGCATCAGCCTGAGCCTGGACAATTTCGGCACCGGTGATTCCAGCCTGAGTGCACTGGTCCGCTACCCGGTGGACAAGCTCAAGATCGACCGCAGCTTCATCAAGAGCGCGCCGGCCGGCAACCGTGAGGCGGCCATCGCCCGCGCGATCATCGCCATGGGCCACCAGCTGGGCATGACCGTGATCGCCAACGGTGTGGAATCGCAGGCCCAGCTGGGCTTCCTGCGCCGCAACGACTGCGATGTGTTCCAGGGCTATCTGTTCGGCGAACCGATGTCGGCCGATGCCGCCGGCATGACCCTGCGCCGCCGCTACCTGCGTCCGGAAGCCTTTGCCGAGACCCGTCCGGACCGCACGCTGCTGCTGCTGGACGACGAAGAAAACGTACTACGCTCGCTGGTGCGCCTGTTCCGTCGCGACGGCTACCGCATCCTGGCCGCCGGCAACGTGCGCGATGCGTTCGACCTGCTGGCAATCAATGACGTGCAGGTGATCCTGTCCGACCAGCGCATGAGCGACATGAGCGGCACCGAGTTCCTGGGCCGGGTGAAGATGCTGTACCCGGACACGATCCGCCTGGTGCTGTCCGGTTACACCGATCTGAACACCGTGACCGACGCGATCAACCGCGGCGCGATCTACCGCTTCCTGACCAAGCCGTGGAACGACGACGAGCTGCGCAAGCACATCCATCAGGCGTTCCGCACCTACGAGGAGCAGCGCCGCAGCAACGCCGGTCCGGCGCCGGTGGAAAGCGGAGATGGCGGCGAGGATCGCCCATTGCGGTAACGATCCCCTCTGGTAGCGCCGGCCGCTGGCCGGCTGCTCTCGATGCCGGGTTCAATGAGGTTGCCGGCCAGCGGCCGGCACTACCTGAAGCAGTCAGCGCGGCTGCTTCACCGGCAGCACCACGCGGAAACGCGAACCCACGCCTGGGGTGCTGTCCAGGTCGATGCGGCCGTGGTGCTTGTTGATGATGCTGTAGGAGATCGACAGGCCCAGGCCGGTACCGCTGCCGACCGGCTTGGTGGTGAAGAACGGATCGAAGATGCGCTGGCGCAGTTCCGGCGAGATGCCACCGCCGGTGTCTTCAAACTCGACCCACACATGATCGCCATCGACGCCGGTACGCACCGTGATCGTGCCGCGCTCGGCGATGGCGTGGCCGGCGTTGAGCAGCAGGTTCATGTAGACCTGGTTCAATTCCGACGGCAGGCACTCCACCAACGGCAACTGGCCGAACTCCCGCACCAGGGTGACCTTGTACTTCAGCTCGTTCCAGATGATGTTGATGGTCGATTCCAGGCCCGCGTGCAGGTCGACCAGCTTCCACGACTCGTCGCGGCCGGAATACGAGAAGTCCTTCAGATCACGCACGATGCGCGTCACCCGCTCGATGCCTTCGCGCGACTCGGCCATCAGCTGCGGCAGGTCGCGGCTGATGAAATCGATGTCCAGGCGGTCACGGATATCGTCAATCTCCGGGATCAGCGCCTTCGGGTCCGGCGCCCGCAATGCGCGCTCGTAGGCTTCGATCACGGTGAACAGGCTGCGCAGGTACTCCTGCAGGCTGCCCAGGTTGGAGTGCACGTAGCCGATCGGGTTGTTGATCTCGTGCGCGACGCCTGCGGCGAGCTGGCCGATCGAGGCCATCTTCTCCGACTGCAGCAGTTTTTCCTGGGTACCGTTGAGGCGCAGGTAGGCCTGCCGCAGCTCTGCATGACGCTGCTGCAATTCGCGTTCGTAGTCTTCCTGGCCTTCGATATGGCGGAACAACGCCAGGAAGTGCCCCTGGCCGACCGGGCCGTGGTGATACAGATGGGCGATGACCACGCCCTCGCCCAGCGGCAGGCTGCCGTTCCAGTGACCATGCTGGCGCGCCTGCTCCAATGCATCAGGCGGCAGCAGTTCACGCAGGCGCTGCGGCGGTGGCAGGCCGCCGCCCTCACCGCTGGCCAGCAGGTTCTGCGCGGCCGGGTTGGCCAGGGCCACCTGCCCGTCTTCGGTGAACAGCAGCAGCCCTTCGCGCAGGCGCTCAAGCAGCGCCTGCAGCACCGGCTGCGGCGGAAGGGGGGCGGTAACCAGGGCATTGGCAGCGGACACGGCGACTCGGGGCATTCGAACAGGCGCCCAATATACGCGGTCGTGCGGCGGGCTTCAGCCCGCGGGGGTGGGATGTGCGACCGCCGTCGCGTCAGGCGATGGCGAGTGGGCGCCGCGCAGTGACCGTATGCGACTGGCCCTTGGCATCATAGGAGGAGGAGGCCTCGGTACGCCCGAGCTGGCGCAGCGCCCAATCGACCTCGCGGCGCCGGCGCGACAGCAGCACGCCATTGGCTCGGTTGCGTTCGGCCAGTTCCTGGAGGTGATCCCCCTCACCAAGCGGCGGCGTGCCTTCCAGTGCACGCAGCGCCTCCAGCTTGGCACCGGTCGCCCGGATCAGCGCGTGTACGTCATGATCGACCAGCGCCTGACGTTCAACGTCAAGCGCCTGGGCCAGCCGCTGCAGTTGTTCGCTCATCGGCGCGGTCATCCGTGCAGCTGCTGATCCAGCTCAAGCATGCGCGATGCGATCGCGTCCGGATTGATCTTGTAGGTGCCGTTCTGCAGCGACTCGCGCACTGCGGCCACACGCTGGGCGTCGATTGCCGGGGCGGTGGTCAGCTCACGCTCGATGGCCTGCAGATTGGTGGCCTCGCCGGTCAGGCGCAGGCTGTCGGCCGCTTCGACCGGGCGCGTCGCCGCATCGGTGCTGACGCCGGGCTTGTTGGCCGGGGTCGTCACGCTGCGCAGTGCCTGGGGGACCTGCAGGTTGCCGTCGATTTTCTGGCTCATGGGGTGTCCTGGAGTTGCCGTTCACAAGGGATAACGGCCGCAGGGCCGTGATCTTTAGGGATATTTTGCGGTAAATCAACGCGCCACGATTACGTCACCGGCGGCATCGACCGTGCCCTGCACAATCCGCCGCGAGGACAGGTTCTCCACCGAGACCCGTTCGTTTTCACCGGCATCGCCCATCGCACGGCCTGCAATACGGACCTCGACCGAGCCGCGACGCGAAACCAGGGCCACGTTGTCTCCTCGCTTGATGAGACGCTGCACCACCAGATCGTTGTTCGACAGCAGGGCTCCGGCCTGCAACGGACGGCGGGCGATGCGGCCGATCGCTGCATTCGGATCGGCCAGCACCGCACCAGCAATCCGGGCGGCGTCACGCTGGGCAGTGGTGATATCGGCGGCGGTGAGGGTTTCTCCAGTACCGATTCCGCGGTTGAGCACCAGCACGGTCTGGTTGCGCCGCACCTTTACTGGCACGAACAGGCGCCACCCGCCGGCATCCGGGCAGCTGACTTCAACCGTGGTGTTGGCGGTGGGCTGCACCTGCAGCGCGCCACCACACCTGGGCAAGCGCAGCGCATCGGCCACCTGGGCCTCGCCCTCGCTGCCGGCCGGCAGCGTCGACAACGCGGCGGTGCGGATACTGGCCACTGGCTGCCAGTCGGCGGCAACCGCCCACGGCGAGGCCAGCGCCAGCGCGATGGCGAACAGAGATGTGACCCGGCGCATGGCGCCTCCTGTCGAAGGGATCTGGCCCAGGTGCGTGCAAGGGGTGTGCCAGAGGGGCTTGTGTAGATTCGAGCTTGCTCGACTGCTTCGTGACCAGTCGAGCAAGCTCGACTCTACAGAGGCAGGGTCGAGCATGGCGCGACTCTACAAAAGCGCTCAAGTTCGGGGCCCACCCCGCCGATACAGCAGCCATGTCCCATGACCTGCTCAACCGGATCGACCAGCGGACCCGACTGGCCGGCCACAATCGCCTGGCGCTGCTGCTGTTCCGCCTCGGCGGACGTCAGCTTTTTGGCGTCAATGTCTTCAAGGTGCAGGAAGTCCTGCGCCGCCCGGAGCTGTTCCAGGTGCCCGGACTGCCCAGCCAGTTCGCCGGCGTGGCCGACGTCCGTGGCCGCTCGGTGCCGGTGCTGGACCTGGGCCTGGCCATCGGCCACCCCGAGCGTGAGCCCGATGCGGACACCTCGCCCGGCTACCTGGTCGTCACCGAATTCAACCGTTCGATCCAGGGTTTCCTGGTCAGCGGCGTGGAGCGCATCGTCAACATCGCGGTGGAAGACATCCACCCGCCACCGGAACTGGGCGCCGAATCGAGCTATCTGACGGCGGTGACCCGCTTCCAGGGCGAGTTGATCCAGGTGATCGACGTTGAAAGCGTGCTGGCCGATATCGCCCAGGTACGCGGTGAAGCAGTACTCGACCCGGCGATGGCAATGCCCGCCGACGGCCCGCAGCTGCAGGTACTGGTGGTGGACGACTCTCGTGTAGCCCGCCAGCAGATCCGCAGCGTGCTGGACCAGCTCGGGGTGGGCGCCACCCTGCTTTCCGACGGCAAGCAGGCGCTGGACCACCTGCTGCAGATCCAGGCCTCGGGCGAGAACCCCGCCGAGCGCTACGCCATGGTCATCTCGGACATCGAAATGCCGGCCATGGACGGCTATACGCTGACGACGGAAATCCGGCGCCATCCGGGCCTGTCCGGCCTTTACGTCCTGCTGCATACCTCGCTGTCGGGCGTATTCAACAATGCGATGGTCGAGCGCGTCGGCGCCAACGCCTTCGTCGCCAAGTACTCGCCGCACGAACTGGCCGACTTCGTGCTGGACCGCCTGCGCAAGGTCGCGATGGCGGCCTGAGGCCTCTGATCCGGTAGTGCCGGCCGCTGGCCGGCAACCGCGGACAATCCGGGAAGCCGGCCAGCGGCCGGCACTACCCTCTCGAATTTGGCACACCCCTTGCAGCTTCCCGGGCAACGTTCCTGTGGGAGTGCACCGTGCGCAACCTGATTACCGACTACCTGGGCGTCCACGCCCAGGCCATGCCGTTGCGCGAACAGCGGATGAAGCTGATCGCCAGCAACCTCGGCAATGCCGACACTCCCGGCTACAAGGCCCAGGATCTGGACTTCGATGCCGCCCTGCGCCACGCCCAGGGGCAGGATGCCAATGGCCTGATGGCCACCACCCACGAGCAGCACTACGAGATCAGTAGTGGCCTGAACCCGTTCCAGATCGCGCGCGAAGGCGTGCAACCCAGCCTGGACGGCAACACCGTCGATCCCGATGCCGAGCGTGCCGCCTATGGCCGCGCCGCACTCGAATACCGCGCCTCGCTCAGCTTCGTCGAGAGCAAGGTGCGTTCCATGCTGACTGCGATCACGGGGCAATAAGCCATGAGCAACCTGCCGATCTTCGATATCGCCGGCTCCGCGCTGCAGGCGCAGTCGGTGCGCATGAGCACCATCGCCTCCAACCTCTCCAACGCCGACACCGTCGCCGGTTCCGCCGATGCCGTGTACAAGCCGCTGGAACCGATCTTCCAGGCCGTGACCAGCAAGAACGATCCGAACATCACGTCGGTGAAGGTCAAGGAGATCACCCAGAGCGAAGCCGCGCCGATCAAGCGCTATGAACCGGGCCACCCGCTGGCCGACGGTGATGGCTACATCTACCAGCCCGATGTCGATCCGGTGGCGCAGATGGTCAACCTGATCTCGACTTCGCGCAATTACCAGGCTGGCGTGGAGATGCTGACCACCGCCAAGGAACTGGCCCTGGCGACCTTGACCATGGGCCGCTGAGGCCCGCAGCACCGGATACCACCATGACCACCGCCGTCAACAACCAGACCAACCAGGACGTCTACGCCGCGCTCGGCCTGAACGCCCCGAACAGCAACGCCACCAAGAAGAAGAACACGCTGGACCAGGCCGATTTCCTGCGCCTGATGACCGAGCAGCTGCAGCACCAGGATCCGCTGAAGCCGATGGACAACACGCAGATGGTCGCGCAGATGGCGCAGATGTCCACCGTGCAGGGCATCACCGATCTGAACAAGACGGTGAAGGGTTTCCAGGAATCGATGGCCAGCGACCAGGTGCTGCGCGGTGCCGCTCTGGTTGGCCACCAGGTACTGGTGCCGTCGGAAAAGCTGGTACTGGAAAAGGAAGGCAGCGTCGAAGGCACGGTGGCTGCGCCCTCGGCCGGCATCGTGACCGTGGACATCACCGATGCCAACGGCACCAAGGTCACCTCGCTGAGCGTAGAAGCCAAGGCCGCTGGCGAAACCGCGTTTCAGTGGGACGGCAAGGACGCCAACGGCAAGCGCATGGAACCGGGCAAGTACTCCATCGTCGCCAACCACGTCGACACCGCCGGCAAGAGCACCAAGCTGTCCACCTTCGTGCAGGCCCCGGTGGAGAGCGTGACCGTCGGCTCCGACGGCCTGTACCTGAATCTCAAGGGCCTGGGCACGGCCCCGATCGACTACGTGCTCCGCGTCAGCTGAGCCGCACATTCCGCATCTACCAGGAGCATCCCATGGGCTTCAACGTCTCCCTGTCCGGCATCAATGCCGCCAATACCGACCTGAGCGTCACCGCCAACAACGTCGCCAACGTCAATACCGCCGGCTTCAAGCAATCACGCGCCGAGTTCGCTGACCTGTTCGCCTCCACCAGCTACGGCCTGTCGAAGAACCAGACCGGCTCGGGCGTGCGCGTTTCCAACGTGGCCCAACAATTCATCCAGGGCCACAACGAGCAGACCGGCCGCAGCCTGGACATGGCGATCTCCGGTGAGGGCTTCTTCACCATGAACATGAACGGCTCGCGCGTGTACTCGCGTGCCGGCAACTTCCAGACCGATTCCGCCGGCTATGTGATCAACCCGCAGGGCGCGCGCCTGCAGGTGTTCGCGCCGAACGCCGATGGCACCAACTTCGATGCCGGCCGCCTGGTGGACCTGCAGCTGCTGACTACCGACAGCGCGCCGAAGCAGACCAGCGAAGTGAAGGTCGGTTTCACCCTGCCCGCCAACGCCAAGCAACCGACGGTCACCAATTTCGATCCGACCGACTCGAACAGCTACAACCACTCCAGCGGCGGCATCACCGTGTACGACTCGCTGGGCGTGAGCCACATCCAGGTCTCGTACTTCGTGAAGGGCGCCAACCCCAACGAGTGGACCGTGCGCAACTACGTGGATGGCCAGCCGGCCGGCGCACCGACCCCGGTGACGTTCGACAACAGCGGCAAGCTGACCAATCCTGCCAACGGCAAGGTCAGCCTCGGTACTTTCACCCCGACCACCGGCGCGGGCCAGCTGAACATGACGCTGGATATCAGCGGCTCGACCCAGTACGGCGAGAAGTTCGCGCTGCGCAACACCCAGCAGGACGGCTATGCCGCTGGCAAGCTCAACGAGATCACCGTGTCGGAAACCGGCGTGGTCTATGCCCGCTACTCCAACGGCGACGACAAGCCCCTCGGCCAGGTCGCACTGACCACGTTCAACAACACGCAGGGTCTGGAGCAGAAGGGCAACAACCTGTGGGTGGAGACGTTCGAGTCGGGCACCCCGCGCACCGGCATGCCGGACACCTCCAACCTCGGCAAGATCCAGGCCGGCTCGCTGGAAGCGTCCACCGTCGACCTCACCGAGCAGCTGGTCAACATGATCACCGCGCAGCGCAACTTCCAGGCCAACGCGCAGATGATCACCACGCAGGACCAGATCACCCAGACCGTCATCAACATCCGTTGATGACCTGCTGACCCCGTCACGGAACTCCCCGCATGGATAAAGCCCTTTACGTGGCGATGACCGGTGCCCGCGCCTCCCTGCAGGCGCAGGGTACGCTCAGCCACAACCTCGCCAACTCCGACACCCCCGGCTTCAAGGAAGCGCTGGCCAACACCGAAGCCTTCCCGATCCGTGGCCCGGGCTTTGCCTCGCGGGTGGATGCGCTGCATGTCGACGCCGGATTCAACCGCACGCCCGGTTCGCAGCACATCACCGGCAAGCCGCTGGACCTGTCCCTGCAGACCGGCACCTGGCTGGCCGTGCAGTCCAGTGACGGCAGCGAGGCGTACACGCGCGGCGCGGCGTTGTCGGTGACGCCGAACGGCCAGCTGGTGACCTCCAGCGGCCGCCCGGTACTGGATGACAACAACAACCCGATCGCCATTCCGCCCTTCCAGGCGATGGAGATCGGCGCCGACGGCACGCTCTCGATCATCCCGCAGGGCGAAGGTCCGCAGACCATGGCGCAGATCGGTCGCATCAAAGTGGTACAGGCACCGGATGAACGCCTGGAGCGTGGCCTGGATGGCCTGTTCCGCAACACCGACCCGCTACAGCCGTTCGCACCGGCACAGGGCACGGCCGTGCACAGCGGCCAGCTGGAAGGCAGCAACGTGGATGCCGCTGGCGCGCTGGTGCAGATGATCCAGCTGCAGCGCCAGTACGAAATGCAGGTGCAGGTGATCAAGCACGGCGACGAAAACGCGCGCAGCGCCAACAGCATGCTGCGCCTGGGCAGCTGACGGAATTCCGGCGCCGGTTGATGCCGGCGCTGGCACACCGCTTGCACACCCGATACCAAGGGCCGCACCACGCGGCCGGCTTCAGCAGACAGGACATCGAAGATGAACCAGGCATTGTGGATCGCGAAAACCGGACTGGATGCGCAGCAGATGCGCATGTCGGTGGTTTCCAACAACCTCGCCAACACCAACACCACCGGCTTCAAGCAGGACCGTGCCAGTTTTGAAGACCTGCTGTACCAGCAGGTGCGCCAGCCCGGCGGCTCCTCGTCGGCGCAGACGCAGCTGCCCACCGGCCTGCAGCTGGGTACCGGCGTGCGCGTGGTAGCCACCGCCAAGAACTTTGAACAGGGTGGCCAGCAGCAGACCGGCCGCGCCCTGGACGTGATGGTCAATGGCCGCGGCTTCTTCGAAGTTCAGATGCCTGATGGCAGCTCGGCCTACACCCGTGATGGCTCGTTCAAGATCAACCAGGACAGCGAGCTGGTCACCAACAGCGGCTACCCGGTGCAGCCGGGCATCCAGATTCCCGAAGGCGCGCAGTCGGTGACCATCGGCACCGATGGCACCATCAGCGTGAAGATGGCCGACGGCGCCGCCTCGGTGGAAGTCGGCGCACTGACCCTGACCGACTTCGTCAATCCCGCTGGCCTGCAGGCACGTGGCGAGAACCTGTTCCTGGAGACCACTGCGTCCGGCCCGGCACAGAACGGCAACCCCGGCCTCAACGGCCTCGGCACTGTGGTGCAGGGCGCGCTGGAAGGCAGCAACGTCAACGTGGTGGAAGAGCTGGTGTCGATGATCGAAACCCAGCGCGCCTACGAGATGAACGCCAAGGCGATCTCCACCACCGACTCGATGCTCGGTTATCTCAACAACAAGCTCTGACCGGCCAAACCGGGAAACTGCCATGTCGCCCATTTCCAACTTCGCCCGCACTGCTCTCGCCTGCGCCGTGGCCGCCCTGCTCGGTGGCTGCGTGATCGCGGGCGACGTGCGCCCCTACCCGACGATGGCACCGATCCAGCCGATCATGCCGCCGCAGGCACAGCCGACCGCCGGTGCGATCTACGCTGCCGGCCCGACCCTGCAGCTGTATTCGGACCGGCGCGCGCGCGATGTTGGCGACCTGTTGACCATCACCCTGCTGGAAAACACCACCGCGCAGACCAGCGCCAACACGGCCACCAACAAGGAATCGAACCTGAGCCTGGGAACGCCGTCCATTCTCGGCGCTCCGGTCACCCTCGGCGGCAAGGACATCCTGAGTGCCACAGCCAAGGGCGCGCGTGACTTCACCGGCAAGGGCAACAGCGCGCAGAGCAACCGCCTGCAGGGCAGCGTCACCGTCACCGTGGTCCAACGCCTGCCCAACGGCAACCTGGTGGTGCAGGGGCAGAAGAACCTGCGGCTCAACCAGGGCGATGAACTGGTGCAGGTGCAGGGCATCGTGCGCCCGGGCGACATCAGCCAGGACAACACCATTCCGTCCAGCCGCGTGGCCGAGGCCCGCATCGTCTACGGCGGCCGCGGTCCCGTCGCGCAGTCCAACGCGATGGGCTGGCTGAGCCGCTTCTTCAACTCCGGCCTGACGCCGTTCTGAGTATGGCCATGAAACTCTTCTCCTCTTCTTCCTGGCAGCGACGCATGGCGTCGTTCGTCGCGCTGATGCTGCTGGTCGTGGCTGCCCCGGCCAGCGCCGAGCGCATCAAGGACCTGGCCCAGGTCGGCGGCGTGCGCGGCAATGCGCTGGTGGGTTATGGCCTGGTGGTCGGCCTGGATGGCAGCGGCGACCGCACCAGCCAGGCACCCTTCACCGTGCAGAGCCTGAAGAACCTGCTCGGCGAACTGGGCGTCAACGTGCCGCCGAACGTCAACCCGCAGCTGAAGAACGTGGCCGCCGTGGCGATCCACGCCGAACTGCCGCCGTTCGCCAAGCCGGGCCAGCCGATCGACATCACCGTGTCCTCGATCGGCAACGCGGTCTCGCTGCGGGGCGGTTCGCTGCTGATGGCGCCGCTGCGCGGTGCTGACGGCCAGATCTATGCCATCGCCCAGGGCAACCTGATCGTCGGCGGCTTTGGTGCGCAGGGCAAAGACGGTTCCCGTGTCTCGGTGAACGTGCCCAGCGTCGGCCGCATTCCCAACGGTGCCACCGTTGAACGCGCCCTGCCCGACCCGCTGGCCAACGGCGGCGACATCACCCTGAACCTGCACAACAACGACTTCACCACGGTCTCGCGCATGGTTGCCGCGCTCAACAACGCCTTCGGCGAAGGTGCGGCGCGTGCGGTCGATGGCGTGACCGTGGCGGTCACCGCGCCGACCGACCCAGGCGCGCGCATCGGCCTGCTGGCACGCATCGAGAACCTGGAACTCACCCCCGGCAGCGCCCCGGCCAAGGTGGTGGTCAATTCGCGTACCGGCACCGTGGTCATCGGCCAGCAGGTGCGCGTGGGACCGGCGGCGATCTCGCATGGTTCGCTGACCGTGACGATCCAGGAAAACACCAACGTCAGCCAGCCCAATGCGCTGTCCGGCGGCCGCACCGTGGCCAGCCCGCAGTCGACCATCACCGCCACCAACGACGGTAGCCGCATGTTCAAGTTCAGCGGCGGCACCACCCTGGACGAGATCGTGCACGCGGTGAACGCCGTGGGCGCGGCACCGGGCGATCTCATCGCGATCCTGGAAGCCCTGAAGCAGGCCGGCGCACTGAGTGCCGAGCTCGAGGTGATCTGATATGCGTATCACTCCCGCATTCGATCTGCACCCGGCGCAACAGAACGATCCGGCCAAGATCGACAAGGTCGCGCGCCAGCTGGAAGGCCAGTTCGCGCAGATGCTGGTCAAGAGCATGCGTGACGCCAGCTTCGGCGATTCGCTGTTCCCCGGCGAAAACAAGATGTTCCGCGAGATGTACGACCAGAAGATTGCCGAGGCGATGACCCGCGGCAAGGGCCTGGGCCTGTCGGGCATGATCAGCCGGCAGCTGTCCGGCCAGGCCGCCGACGGCCCGGCGCTGGATACCCGCGTGGACCCGGCCAAGGCCAGTCGTGCCTACCAGCTCAATGCACCGGCCAAGCCGGCACCGTCGCTGCCGCTGGAAGACGGCAGCCAGGCCGTGCGCCTGCTGCAGCAGATGGCCGCCGGTGCACAGCACGGTGCGCAGGCGGCGGTCGCACCGATGGAACAGGCCCTGGACCTGATCGCCGGCCGCGAGAGCAGCAGCATGCACCGCTCGCTGGGCACCGACGATCCGTACATCGGCAGCCTGCAGGGCGAGAACTGGGCCGCCAACAGCGACCAGTGGTCGGCCACCGCCAGCAATCGCGGCACCGCGATCAGCCCGGCCGATGCGATGGCCACCCGTACCGCCGTCGCCCAGCTGGGCGAGCACACCCCGGAAGGCTTCGTTGCCAGCATCTGGCAGCACGCGCAGAGTGCCGCCAAGGAACTGGGCGTGGATGCCCGCGCCCTGGTCGCCCAGGCGGCGCTGGAAACCGGCTGGGGCAAGCGCCACATCAAGCATGCCGACGGTAGCACCTCGCACAACCTGTTCGGCATCAAGGCCAATGGCTGGAACGGCCAGCGCGCCGTGGCCGGCACGCACGAATATGTCGATGGCGGCGCCGCAACGAGACCGCCAGCTTCCGCGCCTACAGTTCGCCGGCCGAGAGCTTCGCCGACTACGTGCGCCTGCTGAAGACCAGCCCGCGTTACCAGCAGGCCCTGCAGGCCGGCACCGACGTGCAGGGCTTCGCCCGCGGCTTGCAGCGCGCCGGCTACGCCACCGATCCGCGTTACGCGGCCAAGATCGCCGCGATCGCCGGCGGACCGACCATCGAGCGTGCCGTCAGCGCCGTCGCCGATGCCGGCTCGCGCCTTGGCCAGACCTTCGCCAGCACCGCAACCGCGGCGCTGGGTATCACTCGTCGTTGAGGAACCCCATGTCCAGCGTACTTTCCACCGGTACTGGTGCCCTGCTCGCCTTCCAGCGTGCGTTGGCGACCACCAGCCACAACGTCGCCAACATCAACACCCCTGGCTACAGCCGGCAGAAGGTCGACTTCGCCACGTCTGATCCGCAGAACTACGGCTTTGGGGACGTTGGCAGCGGCACCCGCATCACCGATATCCGCCGTGCTGCCGACCAGCTGGCCATCTCGCGCCTGCTCGACAGCAGCGGCGAGCTGGCACGCCTGAAGCAGCTTTCGGGCATGGCCGACCGGGTGAATGCCCTGTTCTCGGACCCGGCCACAAATGTCGCCGGCTCCTGGTCCAACTTCTTCGACGCCGTCAGTGGCCTTTCGTCCAACGCGGCCGGCACGGCCGACCGGCAGAGCCTGCTCGATGGCGGCAAGGCCCTGGCGAGCCGCTTCGTGCAGCTCAACACGCAGATGAACAACCTGAGCAGCGAGGTCAACAACGGGCTCATTGCCGGCGCCACGGAAGTCAATCGCCTGGCGCAGGAGATTGCGCAGATCAACGGCGCCATTGGCAGCAACGTGGCCAACGCGGCGCCGGACCTGCTCGACCGTCGCGACCAGCTGATCTCGCAGCTGATCGGTTACACCGGTGGCACTGCCGTCGTCCAGGATGGCGGCGTGATGAACGTCTATACCGCAGGCGGCAATGCGCTGGTGGTGGGCACGACCGCGTCCAAGGTCACTACGGTGACCGATCCATATCAGCCCGAACGCCTGCAACTGGCGCTGGAAACCCAGGGCAACACGATCACGCTCGATCCCAAGGCAGTGGGCGGAAAGATCGGCGGCATGCTCGAGTTCCGCGATACCGTGCTGACACCGGCCCAGGCCGAACTGGGCAAGCTCGCCGTCGGTCTGGCCGAGAGCTTCAACCAGGCGCACCACCAGGGCGTGGACCTGTACGGCAAGATGGGCGGCGACTTCTTCACCATCGGCAACCCACGCGTCACGCCCAACGCGAGCAATACCGGTACTGGCAGCCTCACTGCGACCTATGGTGACCTGTCCAAGCTGGAGGCACAGAACATCGTCCTCAAGTTCGACGGCACCCAGTGGCAGGCCACCCGCGCCGACACTGGCGCCACCGTTGCGTTGACCGGTACCGGCACGACCGCCGATCCGCTGGTGATCAATGGCGTCAAGCTGGTGGTCGGCGGCACCCCGGCCACCAACGACCGTTTCCTCCTGCAGCCGACTGCGGGCGTCGCCGGAAGCCTGGAAACCGCCATCACCGATCCCTCCCGCATCGCCGCAGCGGCAGCGGTCAAGGGTACGGCTGCACTGGCCAACACCGGCACCGGGAAGCTGACCGGCGTCACCGTCAACGATGTATCCAATCCGAACCTGCGCGATCCTGCCGCAATCGCGTTCACGTCGGCGACCACCTACACCATCAACGGTGGGCCGCCGCAGACCTACACACCGGGCCAGACCATCAGCGCCAATGGCTGGAGCTTCGTGCTGGACGGTGCACCGAAGGTCGGCGACACCTTCAATATCAGCCCTACTCCGGCAGGCTCGTCGGACAACAGCAACGCGGCAAAGCTGGCCAAGGTCGAGGACGCCAAGGCCTTCAACGGCGGCACCGTCACCCTCAACGGTGCGCTGGGGGGGTTGACCACGCAGGTCGGCGCGGCGGCACGTTCGGCCGAGTACTCGCTGGACGCGCAGCAGGTCATCACGGACAAGGCGCAGGCAGCCCGCGACGAGATCTCCGGCGTCAACCTGGATGAGGAAGCAGCCGACATGCTGCGGTTGCAGCAGGCCTATCAGGCCGCCTCACAGCTGATCTCCACCGCCGACAACATGTTCCAGACCATCCTGGGAGCCGTCCGTCGATGAGCAGCCGAATTTCCACCGGGATGATGTTCAACCAGTCCGTGTCGCTGATGCTCGCCAAGCAGTCGAAAATCAGCCACCTCGAGCAGCAGATCGCGACTGGCAGCAAGATCACCTCCGCCAAGGACGACCCGGTCGCTGCAGGTACGGCCGTTGGCCTGGACCGTGTCGTGGCCGGGCTCGAGCAGCTCGGCAAGAACGCCAACAGCGTGCAGAACCGCCTGGGCCTGCAGGAAAACGCCTTGGCTCAGGTCAATGAGCTCATGTCGCGCGCCGTGGAGTTGAGTATCCAGGCCAACAGTCCGGTGCCCAAGGCCAGTGACCTCAAGGCCATCGTCAGCGAGCTGAAGACCATCCAGGAAAGCCTGCTGTCGCTGGCCAATTCCAGGGATGGCAGCGGACGCTACCTGTTCGGTGGCAGCAACGACGCTGACGCCCCGTTCCAGCGAAGCGGCGGCACCGTGACCTACAGCGGTGACCAGAACCAGCGGCAGGTGGAGGTGGCACCGGGCCAACTGGTCTCCGACGCCCTGCCCGGCAGCGAGATCTTCATGCGCATCCCCACCGGCGATGGCCGTGTGGATGCCAGCGCGGCCGCCGGCAACACCGGCAGTGGCCTGTTGACCTCAGTCAGCCGTGACGGCAGCGGCAGCTGGGCCGGCGGCACGCTCAATGTCCGCTTCACCGGCACTGCCGAAGGTGCCTATGAAGTGGTTGATGGCACCGGCACGGTGGTCGGCAGCGGAACCCACAAACCCGGCGAGGACATTGTCGTTGGCGGCGTGCGCATGCGCATCGAGGGCAAGCCAGCCGCCGGTGATCAGTTCAACGTCAGCGACGCGGGTAGCCGCGACATCTTCTCCACCCTGGACAAACTGGTCGCCGCACTGGAAACCGACCCGTCCACCGAAAGCCAGCGCACGGCGCTGCAGAACACGCTGCAGTCCAGCATCCGCGACCTCAACAGGGCCTCGGAAACGATGATCGACGCCCGCGCCAAGGGCGGCGCCCAGCTGGCCGCCATCGATACCGCGGCCAGCGCCCGCGAAGCCACTGCCGTCACCGTCAAGAGCACGCTCTCGACGATGCGCGACCTCGATTACGCCGATGCCATCGGCCAATACAAGCTGGAGACCGCCGCCCTTCAAGCCGCCCAGACGATCTTCAGCCAGATGCAGGCGATGTCCCTGTTCAACAAGATCCGCTAGTCCCTTTCCCCGTTCCATCCGTCTTCCAGCACGGCGCGTCCCGCGCCTTCCACACCGAAACAACCGAGCAACCACGGAGAAGCACCATGGCACAGATCATCAACACCAACACCATGTCGCTGAACGCTCAGCGCAACCTGTCCACCAGCAGCAGCTCGCTGGCCACCTCGATCCAGCGCCTGTCCTCGGGCATGCGTATCAACAGTGCCAAGGACGACGCCGCCGGTCTGGCGATCTCCGAGCGGTTCACCACCCAGATCCGTGGCATCAACCAGGCCGCGCGCAACGCCAACGACGGCATCTCGCTGGCACAGACCGCTGAAGGCGCACTGGGCGAAGTCGGCAACAATCTGCAGCGCATCCGCGAACTGGCAGTTCAGGCCCGCAGCGCAACCAACTCCGCCTCGGACCGCCAGGCGCTGAACGCCGAAGTGCAGCTGCTGAAGCAGGAAATCCAGCGCGTTGCCGAGCAGACCAACTTCAACGGCACCAGCCTGCTGGACGGCAGCTTCACCAACCAGGCCTTCCAGATCGGCGCCGACCAGGGCCAGACCATCAACATCTCGCAGATCACCAATGCGAATGTGCACAAGCTGGGCAGCTGGACGAGTGCTTCGACGAACGCGTCAGCACAGGGCGTCACGCCCGATGGCGGTGCCATCAAAGCTGTCAAGTCCGAATCCGGCGCTGCAGGTGCCTTTGCACCCGTGGCCGCTGGCACTGCCTACAAGCTCACCGTTGCCGGCGTCACGATTGTTGACGAAGCGACTGACGCTGTTGCCGCCGCTGACGTTGATGCGAAGTTGACCGAGAAAGCAGATGAACTGAAGAAAGCTGGCATCACCGTCACCGGCTCAGCCGTTGGCGCTGACCTCAAGTTCAGCAAGGCGGATGGTTCCAACCTGGTCATCACCCAGACCGGTGGTGGCTTCCCCGGCCCGATTGCCGGAACCTTCACTGGCACCGAAGCCAAGGCAGCCAGCTATGCCAAGACCAGCTTCACCATCACCGGCACGGTGAACGGTGCGCCGGGCCAGCCCGTCACCATTGATCTGGACAACGCCAAGACCGCCGCAGAGCGTGCGACGCAAATGGTCAACGCGATCAACGCCAAGACCCACGAAACCGGTGTAAGTGCCTCTCTCGTGGATGGAACACTGCAGCTCACGTCGAAGGACGCGAACTTCACCGTCGGCGCAATTGGCACCGACCAGGCCGCAGCCAAGACTGCATTGGCGCAGCAGACCGGCCTGACCGCAGACACTACCTCAAACTTTGCGGCTGGCGTTGCGCAAGTTGGCTTCGCCGAACTGGATATCTCCAACCAGGCCAACGCCGACAACGCCATCCTCGCCATGGATGCCGCGCTGCAGTCCGTCAATTCCGCCCGCGCCGACCTCGGTGCAATCCAGAACCGCTTCACCTCGACCATCGCCAACCTGAACACCAATTCGGAGAACCTGTCCGCAGCACGCAGCCGCATCCGCGACGTTGACTACGCACAGGAAACCGCCGAGCTGACCCGTGGCCAGATCCTGCAGCAGGCTGGTACGGCCATGCTGGCCCAGGCCAACCAGGTGCCGCAGAACGTACTGCGTCTGCTGCAGTCGTAATACCTGCACCACTCGCGCTGGAGCCGGGCCCCGCCATGCAGATGGCGGGGCCTTTTCGTTTGACCAGAAAAAAAGGATCGAAACTCCGCTAAAGGCCGGAGGGGTAGTGCCGTTATTGATTTCAGCAGCGGTAGCACACCCCTTGGGGGGACGCCAGCCACTGCCCCCCGAAACCGGTCAGGCTGCTCTGCCGGACACACTGCCTACAAGGAAACCGCACCATGGCACAAGTCATCAACACCAACACCATGTCGCTGAACGCCCAGCGCAACCTGGGCACCAGCGGCGCCAACCTGGCCACCACCATTCAGCGCCTGTCCTCGGGCATGCGCATCAACAGCGCCAAGGACGATGCCGCCGGCCTTGCGATCTCCGAGCGCTTCACCACCCAGATCCGCGGCGCCAACCAGGCCGCCCGCAACGCCAACGACGGCATCTCGCTGGCACAGACCGCCGAAGGCGCACTGGGTGAGATCGGCAACAACCTGCAGCGCGTCCGCGAGCTGGCCGTGCAGTCGCGCAGCGCCACCAACTCCGATTCCGACCGCCAGGCCCTGAACGCCGAAGTGCAGCTGCTGAAGCAGGAAATCCAGCGCGTCGCCGAACAGACCAACTTCAACGGCACCAACCTGCTGGACGGCACCTTCACCAACCAGGCCTTCCAGATCGGCGCCAACCAGGGCCAGACGATCAACATCTCCCAGGTCGCCAACGCCAATATCAGCAAGCTGGGTAACTGGACCAGCGCAACGAATGACGCATCGTCCACAGGCGTCGTTGCCAACGGTGGCGCGAAGGGGCCAACTGCGACCAACACTGCCGCTTCGGGCGCCTTTACGACCGTTACCGCCGGCACTGCCTACTCGCTGAGCGTCAATGGCATCTCGATCATCAATCAGGCAGCAACTGGTACCGCTGATGTAGACGCTGCCGCGATTGATACTGCTCTGAGCGACTCCACGCTCACCAAGAAGCTGGCAGATGCAGGCATCACGTTCACCGGCAAGGCGGCCGACTCCGACCTGGTCTTCACCAAGGCCGATGGCACGGATATCGCGGTTGCCCAGAGCGCAACAGGCGGATTCGGCGCCACCTTTGCCAAGACCCACAATACTGGCACCGAAGCCGTTGCCGCTTCGTTTGGCAAGACCAGCTTCACCATCTCCGGCACTGTTGGCGGCAAGCTTGGCCCGGCTGTCACCATTGATCTGGAAAGCGCCAAGACCGCTGGCGACCGCGCAACGCAGTTGGTGAACGCCGTCAATGCGAAGACTCATGAGACTGGCGTGAGTGCAGCCCTCGTCGAAGGTAAGGTGCAGCTGACCGGCAAGGAAGGCAACTTCACTGTCGCGTCTGCTACCAATGATGCTGCAGGCAACACCGCGCTGCTGGAGGCAACCGGCCTGACCACTGGCACCACCGCAAACTACTCCGCAGGTGGCGCCAAGACCGGCTTCGCCGATCTGGACATCTCGTCGAAGGGCGGTGCCGACAATGCCATCCTGGCGATGGACGCAGCCCTGAACTCGATCAACTCCGCCCGCGCCGACCTGGGTGCGATCCAGAACCGCTTCACCTCGGTGGTTGCGAACCTGAACACCTCGTCGGAGAACATGTCGGCTGCCCGCAGCCGCATCCGCGACGTGGACTACGCTTCGGAAACCGCCGAGCTGACCCGCAACCAGATCCTGCAGCAGGCCGGTACCGCCATGCTGGCCCAGGCCAACCAGTCCAGCCAGAACGTGCTGAGCCTGCTGCGCTGATCCAGCGGTAGTACAAGGCAACAACGGGAAGGGGGCGCAAGCCCCCTTCTTCGTGCCCGGTGGCGGATTGGCATGGGCCTTGCAGAAGGCTGGAGAGCGTTTCCACGCTCAAGCTCGCCCCTCCCAGGCCGATAGCAGGTGCAGGACACCCGCCCGGCCCGTCCAAGAAAAAGGATTCCCCTCATGGCCATCGGCACGATTGGTTCCGGCCTCGACATTCCCAGCCTGGTTGCACAGCTGACCGCCAAGGAACGCGAGCCCCGGGAAAAGCAGATCAACTCGGCGGGTGTTGCCGCCAGCGCCAAGCTTTCGGCGCTTGGCACCATCAAAAGCGGAATGACAGGTCTGCAGAGCGCGCTGAAGACCCTGGTCAAGGGTGTTGCCACCCCCGGCCTGAAAGTCAGCACGCCGACCGAGTCGAACTTCACTGCGACCCTGGACACCAGCACGACCGCCGGCAAGGCCGCTGCGGGCAGCCACCACGTGGAAGTCAAATCCCTGGCACAGAACCAGAAGCTCAGCTCCAAGGCGTATACAAAGGACGCCGTGGTTGGCGACGGAACGCTGACGATCGCATACGGCGACAAGTCCATCAGCGTGAACATCGAACCCGGCGCGACGATGGAGAAGATCGCAGCCGAGATCAATTCCGCCGCCGAGAGCAAGGGCGTCACCGCGGCCGTGGTTACCGCAGACGATGGCATGCACCTGGTGTTGACCGCCGTTGATTCCGGCAGCAAGGGCGCGTTGAAGGTCAGCGCCAGTGGCGGCAATGGCGGACTCTCCGAGCTGGCCTATGACGGCACATCCGCATCGAAGATGACCGAGATGGTGCCCGCCAAGGATGCGGTGGTGGTGGTGGATGGTTTCACCCGCACCAGCAGCTCCAACACGATCACCGATCTGGTACCCGGCATCAGCCTCACCCTGACCAAGGCGAAGGAAGGCGAGACGCAGACGCTGACCGTCACTCCGGACAACAGTACGCTGAAGACCAATCTCACGGCCTTCATCACCGCCTACAACGGCATCCAGACCACGTTGAAGAATTCCAGCGCCTACAACGCTGAGACGCGCACGGCCTCGACCATGACCGGCGACGCCATGGTCCGTGGCCTGCAGCAGCAGCTGCGCGCCCAGCTGAGTGCGAACGTCAACGACCTCAAGGATCTGGGAATCACCATTGCCGCCGACGGCAGCATGAGCCTTGATGGCGCCAAGCTCGACACCGCGCTGGCGAAGAACCCGGAGGCCGCCACCAAGCTGTTCGGTGCAGAGGGCGCGCTGGGCAAGCCGATGACCGAACTGCTGAAGAGCAGCCTGGACGCGACCACCGGCACGATCACCCAGCGTACGGCGACCTTGAACAAGCAGATCAAGGCACTGGAAAAGCAGCTGGACGAGCTGGACAAGAACATGGAAAAGGTGGCCGACCGCTACACCAAGCAGTTCACCGCGATGGAAAAGATGGTCACGCAGATGCAGTCGGCCGGCGGCTCGCTCATCCAGCAGCTCGGCAACTGATTACCAGGCATTTTTCCGGCGCAGTCGGTACTCAAGTAGAGCCCCGGCTGCGCCGATAACCCGTTAGACCCGTGCCGAACCCCTCAACCCACGCGGATGGGCAGGCATTCCAGGAGACTTCCCCTATGTACGGTTCCAATCGGCAGTTCGCCGAGCAGTACCGAAAAGTCGGCGTGACCACCTCGGTCGTCGATGCCGATCCACACAAGTTGGTAGCGCTGCTGCTGGCCGGTGCCTGCGAGCGCATCCGCACCGCTGAAGCCTCTTTGCAGCAGAATGACCAGGCGCGCAAGGGCAAGGCCATCGGCGAAGCCTGCGCCATCGTCGGCCACCTCAACGGCTCGCTCGATCACGAAGCCGGTGGCGAGATTGCCGGCAATCTGTCGGCACTGTACGACTTCGTCATCATGCGCCTGACCGAGGGCAACCTGCACAACGATCCGACCGCACTGAAGGAAGCCCTGGGCTTGATGGTGGAGATCGACTCGGCCTGGAACGCGATTCCGGCAGACCAGCGCCAGGTCACCAAAGCGGTGGCGCCATGAACCTTCAGACTATGCACGACGCCCTTGATACGCTGGAAACCAGCCTCGAGGGCGAGGACCACGACACCAGCGAACGGCTGATGGCCGAACACCTGGAAGCCGTGGCTGCCCTGTCGCTAGTTGTCGAGCGCCCCAGTGATGCCGCCATCCTCGCGTTGCGCGACCACCAGCAACGCGTACTGGCGCGCATGATCTCCCTCCGCGATGAAGCCGCAGCTCACCTGAAGCACACCGGCCGCTCCCTTCGCGCGGCGCATGCCTACCTGCAGGCAGAATCACTCGCATGACCCAACTGCCGACCACGTCGCTGCACCACCCCGCCGAAAGCGAGCTGTTCGACGAAACGCTCAGCTGCGAGCTGGCCTTGCCGGCCGAGTTCCAGGCAGGCAGCGCCGCCGGTCGCACCAGCAGTGCCGAAGGCCTGCTGCGCAGCCTGGCCTTGGTCGAGGACAGCCGCGTTGACGAGCACGACGACCGCAATGAGTCCAGCCTGCAGCTGCAGCGGCTGGAAGCCAAGCTGGATCTGGCGATGGTGCTGCTCGGCCGTCTGGTACGCCAGCAGGGTCAGGAACTGACGCTGCGCCCCGTGCGCTGGTCACGCCGCGGCATCCGCCTGCAGCTGGGGCCGCGCAGCGGCGCCAGCCCCGGCCAGGCCGGCCTGGTGCGCCTGCAGCCCAGCGACTGGCTGCCTGACCATATCGACCTGCCCGTGGAAGTGATCGCCGAAGCGGCGGACGGTGGCGGTGGTCACTACCTGTGGCTGCGTTTCCAGCGTCTTGGCGATGGCCTGGAGATGGCAATGGAGCGGCATCTGTTCCGCCTGCATCGCCGCCAGGTGGCCGAAGCACGCCGCGCCCGCTGAAACCTGCCACCATGACGCCGGATGGGCAACCCTTGGCGCGCCCGTTCAGCTAAGTTAAGGTGGACTCCCCTCACGGACCTCCAACGTGCCTGTGCGAGTTCTCATCGTCGACGATCACACCCTGGTCCGCGCCGGCCTGGCGCGGCTGCTGCAGGGGTTTGCCGACGTGCAGCTCGTCGCCGAGGCCAGCAATGCCGAGCAGGCACTGCAGCTGGCCCTGCAGCACGCCCCGGACGTGATTCTGATGGACCTGTCACTGCCCGGCCGCACCGGCCTGGAAGCCCTCAGCGACATCCGCCTGCGCGCCCCCGGCACGCGGGTGGTGATGATGACCATGCACGACGACGCCGCCCACGTGCGCGATGCACTCGATCGCGGTGCGGTCGGGTTCCTGGTCAAGGATGCCGCACCGCAGGAGCTTGAACTGGCGCTGCGTGCCGCGCACGCCGGCCAGGTGTTCCTGAGCCCGCAGATCTCCGCCAAGATGCTGGCACCGATGCTCGGTCGCGAAAAACCCACCGGCATCGCCGCACTGTCGCCGCGCCAGCGCGAGATTCTGCGCCGCATCGGCAAGGGTGAGAGCAACAAGGAAATCGCCGCCGACCTCGGCATCAGCGTCAAGACGGTGGAAACCCACCGCGCACGCATGATGGAGTCGCTGGGCTGTCGCCGCGCCAACGATCTGCTGCTGCTGGCCGCGCGCCACCAGCACGAGCTGGAGTGATCCTCCGCGAAGGAGGTCAGATCCGCACTGACGACGAATTCCCGTCACCCCGACACTCCCTGACAGGAATCCGTACATGGCGCAGCCCGATCAATCCGGGACCCACACCGGAAATCAGCAACTTAGCGGCGATCATCGTCAACATTCCGCGACAATGTAGGGAATACCCCTACACCCTGTCAGGACATTCACGAAGCCCCTCAGGAACCCCCTGATTCCGCCCCCGCCGGATCAAAAGCAAGATGCGTTCCACAAGGCGCCGGGGAGCGGTGCCGGGGAACCACGATGAAGGCTGCACTCTCGGCCCAGCTGGGCCAACAACTTCACCTCACCCCGCAGTTGCTGCAGTCGATCCGGCTGCTGCAGCTCGATGGCCTGCACCTGGAACAGGAAATCCAGCGCCTGCTGGACTCCAACCCGCTGTTGGAGATCGAAGAGGCTGAAGCACCCACCGCCGAAGCCACCGAGGCCGGCGCCACCACGCTGGAAACCGCTGCGTTCGACGAGCTGCCCGAGTCGTCGATGTGGGACGTGGCCGGCGCCAGCTGGCAGGACGGCGACGACGACCGCATGGCGCGCATCGCCGCCGGCGAATCGAGCGACCCGCAGCTGCGCGTGCTGCAGCGCCTGTCGCTGGACATGGATGACCGCGAGCTGGCCGTGGCCGCCTTCTGGCTGGACCATTGCGATGAGGCAGGCTACCTGCAGGCACCGCTGGACCAGCTGCAGCTGCTGGCCAGCGCCCAGTTCGACATCGCCGCCGACGGCGTGGAAGCCATCCGTCAGCAGCTGCTGCATGGCGAGCCGGCCGGCATGGCCGCACAGGACCTGCGCGAAGGCCTGCAGGCCCAGCTGCGCAGCCTGCACGGCGTAGTCCCCGCCCGCCACCTGGCGGCACGTATTCTCGATGGCGCGCTCGACGCGCTGGCCGCGCACGACTACCCCGCCCTCGCTCGCCTGCACGACGCCGAGATCGACGACGTGCGCGAGGCGGTGCGCCTGATCCTCTCGCTGCAGCCGCGCCCGGGTGACAGCCTGCTGCCCGAACGCAATGCCGTGGTGGTGCCGGACGTGGTCGCCTGGTACGCCGACGACCAGTGGAAGGTGGCGCTGAATCCGGCGACCAGCCGCCGCGTCTCGATCAACAGCCAGTACGAACAGGCGCTGGCCGAGACCAGCGAGGCCGCACCGGCACTGCGCGAAATGCTGCAGGAAGCGCGCTGGTTCAGCCGCGGCCTGTCGATGCGCTACGACACCCTGCTGCGCACCGCGCGGGTGATCGTCGAGCGCCAGGCCGCGTTCCTGGTGCGTGGCGAGGAGGCCATGGCGCCGCTGACCCTGAAGGAAGTGGCCGAGGAAATCGGCATGCACGAGTCCACCGTCTCGCGCATCACCACCGGCAAGTTCCTGCAGACCCCGCGCGGCACCTTCGAACTGAAGCACTTCTTCGCCGTGCGCCTGGAAGGCGCCAGCGTCTCCGGCCAGGCCGTGAAGGCCATGGTCCGCCGCCTGATCGACGCCGAACCGGCCGGCCGGCCGCTGGCCGACGAGGCCATCGCCGGCCTGCTGTCGCGCCAGGGGGTGAACATTGCCCGCCGAACCGTCGCAAAATACCGAGAACAACTGGACATCGCCCCGGCCCGTGAACGGCGCCGGCTTGGCGCCAGGCAACCGCAGCTGGCCCGGGTGGGCTGAAAAGGATGTTGGACATGAACAAGCTCACGGTCCTGCTGGTCGATGACCACGAGGGCTTCATCAACGCGGCGATGCGCCATTTCCGCAAGATCGATTGGCTGCAGATCGTCGGCAGCGCCGGCAACGGCCTGGAAGCGATCGAGCGCTCGGAAACGCTGCGCCCGCAGGTGGTGCTGATGGACCTGGCGATGCCGGAAATGGGCGGCCTGCAGGCCACCCGCCTGATCAAGTCGCAGGACGATGCACCGTACATCGTGATCGCCAGCCACTTCGACGACGCCGAGCACCGCGAACACGCGCTGCGCGCTGGCGCCGACAATTTTGTCAGCAAGCTGTCCTACATCCAGGAAGTCATGCCGATCCTGGAAGGCCTCAGGGAGGATCGATCGTGAGCGAATCGCGCATCCTGGTGCTGGACAACGACGCCGTGCGCGCAGAGCGCACCGTTGCCCTGCTGGAATTCATGGATTTCAACCCGCGCTGGGTTTCCGACGCGGCCGACTTCGACCTGGGCCGTCAGCGCCAGAACGACTGGATGGCCGTGATCGTCGGCAGCCTGGACGACACCGCTGCCAGCACCGCGCTGTACAACTGGCTGGGCGGCAGCAGCCTGCCGCCGCCGGTACTGCTGGCCGACGGTGATGCCGCAGCCTTTGCCCATCAGCACGGCCTGCACGAAGCCAACATCTGGCCGCTGGAAACGCCGCTGCGCCATGCGCAGATGGAAGCCCTGCTGCGCCGCGCCAGCCTCAAGCGCCTGGACGCCGAGCACCAGGCCGGCGCCGCGCAGGACCAGGGCCCGACCGGCAACGGTCCGGCGGTGACTGCGTTGCGCACGATGATCGAACAGGTGGCCGCATTCGACACCACCGTGCTCGTGCTGGGCGAATCCGGCACCGGCAAGGAAGTCGTGTCGCGCGCAATCCATCAGCGCTCGCCGCGCCGCGACGGCCCGTTCGTGGCGATCAACTGCGGCGCCATTCCGGCCGACCTGCTGGAAAGCGAACTGTTCGGCCACGAAAAGGGTGCCTTCACCGGCGCACTGACCGCGCGCAAGGGCCGTTTCGAAATGGCCGAAGGCGGTACCCTGCTGCTCGACGAAATCGGCGACATGAGCCTGCCGATGCAGGTGAAGCTGCTGCGCGTGCTGCAGGAGCGCAGCTTCGAACGCGTGGGTGGCAACCAGACCATCCGCTGCAACGTACGCGTTGTGGCCGCAACCCACCGCGACCTGGAAACCCGTATTGCTGAAGGCAAGTTCCGCGAGGATCTGTTCTATCGCCTCAACGTGTTCCCGATCGACGTGCCCGCCCTGCGCGAGCGTCGCGAAGACCTGCCGGCGCTGGTGGAAACCATCGCCGCACAGCTGGCGCGCACCGGCCGTGGCGAAGTGCGCTTCACCCCGGAAGCCCTGCAGGCCCTGGCCGGCTACGAGTGGCCGGGCAATGTGCGCGAACTGACCAACCTGGTCGAGCGCCTGGCGGTGCTGCATCCGGGCGGATCGGTGCGCGTGCAGGACCTGCCGGCCCGCTACCGTGGCGACGCTGCACTGGCAGCGGTGGCCGCACCGGCACCGGTACAGCCGACGGCCAGCGAAGAACGCCTCGACCTGCGCAGCTTCTCGTTCCACACCCCGGGCGGCGGCAACCAACCGGCGCTGGAGCACGGCATTGCCGTCAATCGCGCCGCAGCACCGGCGGCGCTGCCCGATGAAGGCATGGACCTGCGCAACCACATGGCCAACATCGAACTGGGCCTGATCAACGAAGCACTGGAACGCACCCAGGGCGTCGTCGCCCACGCCGCCCAGCTGCTCGGCCTGCGCCGCACCACCCTGGTGGAAAAGCTGCGCAAGTACGGCATCGAACGTGAGCAGGCTGAACTGGCCGGCTGAAGCTCGCAACCAGCATGAAGGGGGCACGAACGCCTGGGCTAGCCCAGGCGTTGGTGTTTCCAGTACCAGGGGTCAGATCCCTTTCCTGCGGAAAGGAATCTGACCCCATTGCATTTGCACGTTTTCCTAAAGACATCACCGCCGCAGTGCGGAGCATGGCAAGGACATCCCAACGAGGTCCCACCATGCATCGCCTCACCCTGCTCGCCGCCCTGCTCTGCCCGCCCCTGGCCAGCGCCGCCGACTGCACGCTGCCCACCACGCTGGACCAACGCCAGTTCACCAACCTCAGCGACCCGCTGTACCAGCCAGATAATCCGAATGCCGGACGCATGGTCCAGCTCAGCTTCGCCGGCAACCAGTACGTGCTGGACATCCTCGGCACCGATCTGCGCATCGACGGCAGCTACCGCTACCGGCGCCTGGCCCCGCACATCGCCGAGATCCAGATGACCGAAGCCCACCCGGCAGGCCCTGCCCGCTACACCCTGCTGCTGACCTGCCTGAGCGACCGCCAGGGCCGCTTCATCTACACCCAGCACGACGGCCCCATCGCACCGCGCCAGCGCCAGAATTCCGGCCGCTGGACCCTGCAGCCATAGGCCAGAAAACCGACGCCGGTTAAATGGCGCCTCCAATGGGGTAAGAGCCCGTGCCGACCAGAACGTGTCGACCAAGGTCGACACCCACCATGGGCAGTCCATGCTCGTCCGTCAGATCGCAGGACATTGTCGAAGGCGGGGTGGGTCCGGTTGCGGGGGCGTGAGCCGCATGGATGCGGCGA